>JBFGKX010000001.1:0-51565 GCA_041576455.1 Paenisporosarcina sp.
ACTTGAGTTCGCAGAAATAATCAAAAAATATGCAGTTGCTTATTCTGTGCATATTCAATCACCAGAACAAATTGATAGGCTGAATATCTATGAAGCAACAAAATCTTCAATGATGGAAGCAGTTATACAATTAGCGGTACAGCCTGATATATTATTGGTTGATGCTATGACTCTCCCGACATTGCTTGAACAACACTCGGTGATTAAAGGAGATGCAAAAAGTTTAGTAATAGCTGCAGCATCAATTTTAGCGAAAACAACGAGAGATGAGTTAATGGACAATTTTGATCAACTTTATCCAGAATATCATTTTAATAAAAATTCAGGTTATGGAACCCCGGATCATTTAAAAGCGCTTCAGGAGTTCGGGCCAACAATTATTCATCGTAAATCGTTTGAACCAATTAAGTCTATGATTCGATAAGAAATCTAAATATTTGATGTTTAAAATAAAGTAACAGTCTTATGTAGACATTGTTCGACAGGTTTAATACAATGGTTAAGGTAGTAAATTACTTGACAGAAGTTTGATTGGAGGATGTAAAATGAATATCCATGAATATCAAGGTAAACAACTCCTCAGACAATATGGTGTCGCAGTATCGACCGGCTTAGTTGCTTTTTCTCCTGAAGAAGCGGTAAAAGCTGCAAAAGAACTAGGCACAGACGTTGTCGTGGTGAAAGCTCAAATCCACGCAGGTGGTCGTGGTAAAGCTGGCGGTGTTAAAATCGCGAAGAACTTAGATGAAGTTCGTACATACGCGAAAGAACTTTTAGGCAAAGTACTAGTCACTCATCAGACAGGTCCTGAAGGAAAAGAAATCAAGCGTCTTCTTGTTGAAGAGGGTTGTGACATTAAGAAAGAGTATTATCTAGGACTAGTTCTAGACCGTGCAACTTCTCGTGTAACTCTAATGGGTTCTGAAGAAGGTGGAATGGACATTGAAGAAGTTGCAGAAGCAACTCCTGAAAAAATCTTCAAAGAAGTAATTGATCCTGTAGTAGGATTAACAGGCTTCCAAGCACGTCGTATGGCATTCAACATGAATATCCCAGCTAAGTTAGTTAACAAAGCGGTTAAATTCATGCTTGGTTTATATCAAGTATTTGTTGAAAAAGATGCTGCTATCGTTGAAATTAATCCACTAGTTGTAACAGGTGGTGGGGACGTAATGGCACTTGATGCGAAGTTTAACTTTGATGCAAATGCTTTATACCGTCATAAAGACATTTTAGAATTACGCGACTATGATGAAGAAGATGCAAAAGAAATTGAAGCTTCTAAGTATGACTTAAGCTACATTTCTTTAGATGGTAACATCGGTTGTATGGTGAATGGTGCTGGACTGGCTATGGCTACAATGGATACAATCAGCTATTACGGCGGCTCACCCGCTAACTTCCTTGACGTTGGGGGCGGTGCAACAGCTGAGAAAGTAACAGAAGCATTTAAAATTATTCTTTCAGATAAAAATGTTAAAGGGATCTTCGTTAACATCTTTGGTGGAATTATGAAGTGTGACGTTATTGCTGAAGGCGTAATCACAGCTGCGAAAGAAGTAGGATTACAAGTACCACTAGTTGTTCGTTTGGAAGGTACAAACGTTGAACTTGGGAAGAAATTATTGAATGAATCTGGCTTAAACATTATTGCGGCTGGCTCTATGGCTGATGGCGCGCAAAAAATTGTTGAACTTGTAGGCTAAGAAAGGCAGGGACAAAAGATGAGCGTATATATTAATAAAGATACAAAAGTACTCGTACAAGGTATTACTGGATCAACTGCTCTTTTCCATACAAAACAAATGCTTGAGTATGGTACAAAAATCGTTGCTGGTGTTACTCCAGGTAAAGGCGGTACTGAAGCTGAAGGCGTACCCGTTTTCAATACAGTAGAAGAAGCTGTGAAGGCAACTGGCGCTAATGTGTCCGTAATTTATGTTCCAGCTCCATTTGCTGCAGATGCTATTCTTGAAGCAGTAGATGCTGATTTAGATATGGCTATTTGTATAACTGAACATATTCCTGTTCTTGATATGGTAAAAGTAAAACGCTATATGGAAGGCAAGAAAACTCGTTTAGTTGGACCAAACTGCCCAGGTGTAATTACACCAGAAGAATGTAAAATTGGTATCATGCCAGGTTACATTCACAAAAAAGGTCACGTAGGTGTTGTTTCACGCTCTGGAACACTTACTTATGAAGCAGTACACCAACTTTCTCAAGAAGGTATTGGACAAAGTACAGCTGTAGGTATTGGTGGAGACCCAGTAAATGGAACAGACTTCATTGATGCATTGTCTGCATTTAACGAAGATCCAGATACGTATGCAGTAGTGATGATTGGTGAAATCGGCGGTACAGCTGAAGAAGAAGCAGCTGAGTGGATTCAAGCTAACATGACTAAACCTGTTGTTGGATTTATCGGTGGACAAACAGCTCCAGAAGGTAAACGTATGGGCCATGCTGGTGCGATTATTTCTGGTGGTAAAGGTACAGCGGCTGAGAAAATCAAAGCGATGAACGCTGCTGGCATGGAAGTTGCAGCAACTCCATCTGTTATTGGTGAAACTTTAATCAAAGTGATTAAAGAAAAAGGCTTGTACGATCAATGTAAAACACATTAAAATAAAAAGAAGCGGCACATCGTCCGATGTGTCGTTTCTTTTTATGTATAAAGGAGGAAAGCTATGAGTCATCAATCATTTAATGATCGTTTGCTCGCGTTACATTATGTATTTCCCGTCCCGCAAAATCGCTTGGCTCCCCTACTTGAAGTAGACCCAGATTTATCGAGTTGTGCACTGCTGCCAATTCAGCAACTCTCTAGGTTGTTAAATCTCCCTTACGAACGTGCAAGGAAGTTTAAAGAAGCGTATGTTAAAGCGCTTGGAACACCCCTACGTCAAGCGTATACCACAAACAACATTACCCCCCTGCCATTCAATCATCCCAACTACCCACACCCATTACGAGCGTTGTTTGACCCGCCGACCATTCTCTATGCAAAAGGGAACTTAGACTACTTGCTCATGGACTACTATGTAGCTGTAATTGGGTCAAGAGATGCAACTAACTATTCTAAAAAGGCGATGACTTTCATTGTCCCTCCACTTGTAAAACATGAGATGATCATTGTTAGCGGCTTAGCTAAAGGAGCGGATGCAATGGCCCACCAACTTACTCACGATTTAGGTGGGAAAACCATTGCCTTTTTAGGGCATGGTCATTTTCACCGCTATCCAAAAAGTAATGTAGATCTTTATCATCTTATGGAGAAGCAGCAGTTAACATTGTCGGAATACCCCCCATATGCTTCTCCACAAAAGTGGTATTTTCCGATGAGAAACCGATTAATTAGTGGCCTTTCTCAAGCAGTAGTTGTGACAGAAGCAAAAGAAAAAAGCGGGACAGCAAGTACGATTCAACATGCGATTGAAACTGGAAAAGATGTTTATTGCGTCCCAGGTCCTATTACATCTGACTTATCATTGGGGCCAAATCAGTTCCTTTTAGAGGGGGCAAAACCTGTTTGGAATGGATATCAAATTGTTGCGGATATGCAAGGTTTAGGGATTCATAAATGAGATTGAAATGAAAAATGGTTGCATTATCCTAGAATCTGTTATACATTTTGCAACAGGTATTTCTTTTATTGATTTATTAGGAACCTCTATAAGGAGGCACATACATGTCGGATTTTTTAGTGATTGTGGAATCGCCAGCCAAAGCGAAAACAATAGAACGTTATCTTGGCAAAAAATATAAAGTGAAAGCATCACTTGGTCATGTTCGTGATTTACCACGTAGTCAAATGGGTGTAGATGTAGAAAATGAATACACACCAAAATACATTACGATTCGTGGAAAAGGCCCCGTCATGCAAGATTTAAAATCAGCAGCTAAAAAAGCGAAGAAAATTTATCTCGCAGCTGACCCCGATCGCGAAGGTGAAGCTATTGCTTGGCATCTAGCGAATTCATTAAACATTGATATTGAATCTGATTGCCGCGTCGTTTTTAATGAAATTACAAAAGACGCGATTAAAGAATCGTTTAAAAATCCTCGACCAATAGATATGGACCTAGTGGATGCTCAACAAGCGCGTCGGATCTTAGATAGACTTGTTGGTTATAACATTAGCCCAATACTATGGAAGAAAGTCAAAAAGGGTCTGTCTGCTGGGCGCGTTCAATCAGTCGCATTGAGATTAGTCATTGACCGTGAAAATGAAATTAAAACTTTTCAACCAGAAGAATACTGGACAATCGAAGGGAATTTCGAAAAAGGAAAAAAACCTTTTGATGCCCTTTATTTTGGGAATGGTTCAGAAAAAATTAAGTTGACTAATGAAGCACAAGTGAACGATATTTTGAAACAACTAAAAGGTGACAAATTTGAAGTAACAAGTGTTTTAAAGAAAGAACGGAAACGGAATCCTGCACATTCGTTTACAACCTCGTCACTTCAACAAGAAGCAGCAAGAAAGTTAAACTTCAGAGCTAGAAAAACGATGATGCTTGCTCAACAACTTTATGAAGGTTTAAATATTGGAAAAGAAGGCATTGTTGGATTAATTACGTATATGCGTACAGATTCTACACGTATCTCAGATACCGCGAAGAAAGATGCACACAGTTATATAGAAGGTGAATATGGAGCTGACTATATAAACGTCTCTAAAGGACCGGTAAAACAATCAAGTAAATCTCAGGATGCACATGAAGCGATTCGTCCTACAAGTGTGCTCAGATCACCAGATCAACTTAAATCAATCCTTTCGAAAGATCTATTCCGATTATATAAATTGATTTGGGAACGTTTCTTAGCTAGTCAAATGGCTTCAGCTATATTAGATACAGTAACAGTTGACTTAACGAATGAAAACGTTGTATTTCGTGCAAATGGCTCTCAAGTGAAATTTCCTGGTTTTATGAAATTGTACGTAGAAGGAAACGATGATCAAGTAGAAGAGAAAGATCGTATTTTACCCGAAATGACAAAAGGAGACTTCGTTAAGAAGCTTGATATTGAGCCGAAGCAACATTTTACGCAACCACCTCCAAGATATTCAGAGGCGCGTCTAGTCAAAACGTTAGAAGAGCTAGGAATAGGTAGACCGTCTACTTATGCACCAACACTTGATACAATTCAAAAACGCGGCTATGTAACTCTCGATGCAAAACGGTTTGTTCCTACAGAGCTTGGCGGAATTGTCCATCAGCTTGTATTAGAGTTTTTCCCAGATATCATCAATATCGAATTCACTGCTCAGATGGAAAAAGATCTAGACAGTGTTGAAGAAGGCGACGAGAAGTGGGTTCGAATTATCGATAAATTCTACAAAGACTTTGAAAAACATGTAATACATGCTGATAAAGAAATGGAAAAAGTCGTAATTAAAGATGAACCCGCAGGAGAAGACTGTGAAAAATGTAGTTCACCTATGGTCTTTAAGTTAGGTAGATATGGGAAATTCATGGCTTGTAGCAACTTCCCTGATTGCCGAAACACTAAAGCCATTGTTAAAAACATTGGTGTGACATGTCCCACATGTAAAGAAGGGGAAGTTGTTGAGCGAAAAAGTAAAACAAAACGCATTTTTTATGGGTGTGATCGCTATCCAACGTGTGAATTCGTCTCATGGGACAAGCCAATTAGTCGACCATGTCCAAAATGTAGCGAATTGCTAGTAGAGAAGAAGCTTAAAAAGGGCATTCAAATACAATGTACGTCATGTGATTATAAAGAAGATACACAAGCGTAACAAAAAGAAGGTTGGTGTAGAAATTGACAATCGTCAATGTAATTGGAGCAGGATTAGCTGGAAGTGAAGCCGCGTGGCAAATCGCCAAAAGAGGTGTTCGTGTTCGATTATTCGAAATGCGTCCGGTCAAACAAACACCTGCCCATCACACGGATAAATTCGCTGAGCTGGTTTGCTCAAATTCTTTACGTGCCAACACATTAACAAATGCAGTCGGCGTCATTAAAGAAGAAATGAGAATGTTGGATTCCGTTATCATGGGGGCAGCAGATCAATGTGCTGTACCGGCAGGAGGCGCACTCGCTGTTGATCGCCATGAATTTGCAGGTTATGTAACAGAAAAAGTGAAGAATCATCCTTTGGTTGAAGTGATTAATGAAGAAGTAACGGAAATTCCAGAAGGCATTACTATCATTGCTACAGGACCATTAACTTCTCAAACACTAGCAGAAAAAATTCAACAATTGACAGGTCAAGATTATTTATACTTTTACGATGCTGCTGCACCTATTGTTGAAAAAGATAGCATTAACATGGATAAAGTGTACGTGAAATCTCGCTACGACAAAGGGGAAGCTGCATACATTAATTGTCCAATGACAGAAGAAGAGTTCGATCGTTTTTACGATGCACTTATTTCAGGTGAGGTTGTTCCATTAAAAGAATTTGAAAAAGAGATTTATTTCGAAGGGTGCATGCCATTTGAAGTGATGGCTGAACGCGGGAAAAAGACTTTATTATTCGGCCCAATGAAGCCGGTGGGACTTGAAAATCCAAAGACTGGAAAAACACCTTTTGCGGTTGTTCAGTTAAGACAAGACGATGCGGCAGGCACACTATACAACATTGTCGGTTTTCAGACACATTTAAAATGGGGACCACAAAAAGAAATTTTACGCTTAATTCCAGGGCTTGAAAACGTTGAAATTGTCAGGTATGGAGTTATGCATCGTAATACGTTTATTAATTCACCTCGGACTTTAAGACCGACCTATCAAATGAAAACAAACAGTCAATTGTTCTTTGCTGGACAAATGACAGGAGTTGAAGGATATGTAGAATCGGCTGGAAGTGGCTTGATAGCAGGGATTAATGCTGCAAAATTAGCACTTGGCGAAGAGTTGTTGATATTCCCAGAAGAAACAGCACTGGGAAGTTTGGCTAGATATATAACAGAAGCCGACCCAAGAAACTTCCAACCAATGAATGTCAATTTTGGTTTATTTCCGGAATTGCCTAGACGTTACAAAACAAAAGAAAAACGTGGTGAAAAACAAGCGGAACGAGCGCTTGCAACAATTCGAAATTTTATGAATTCACAATCCATATAATTGCTGAAAGCCTCTAATTATTGTTATAATTTAGAGGCTTTTTACTTTGGGGGTGAAAATAACATTGTCTCCGTCAGAAGCTCTAACTCAATTTAAAAGCTACATCCAACTTGAAAAAAATTATTCAGAACACACTGTTCGTGAATATGAATCAGATCTTCTTTACTTTTTCGATTTCTTACATGCAGAAGGTATAACCAATCTAAATGATGTCGAATACATCCACGCAAGGCTATATGTCACTAAATTGTACGATGAATCTCTTTCACGTACTTCAATTTCAAGAAAAATATCAGCGATTCGTTCTTTCTTTAAGTTCGGCAATCGTGAGTTTGGTTTAAAAGAAGATGCTTTTCGCTCGTTATATCATCCGAAAAAAGAGGAACGTCTTCCTCACTTTTTTTATGAAGAAGAATTACAACAACTGTTTCTAGCAACGGAAGGTGAAACGCCTATGGCACTTCGCAACCGAGCGATTCTTGAACTGTTGTATGCAACTGGAATTCGAGTAAGTGAATTAACATCTTTAGAAGAACGAGATATTGATATGCGACTTGGCATATTACGTGTGATGGGAAAAGGTCGCAAAGAGAGATACGTACCTTTTGGTCAATTTGCTCAAGATGCATTGGAACACTATATGAACTTTTCGCGTCCTAAGTTAATGAAGCAGTTAAAACACTCTTTTGTATTTACAAATATGCGAGGACAAGTTTTAACGCCTCGGGGTGTCAGATTTATTCTAAGTGACTTAGTAAAAAACGCGTCATTGCATACAAAAATTTATCCGCATATGCTTAGGCATACTTTTGCCACGCATTTGCTAAATAATGGGGCAGACTTGCGAACAGTGCAAGAACTACTTGGTCATAGTCATTTATCTTCGACGCAAGTTTATACGCACGTTACCAAAGAACATTTACGAAAAACTTATATGAATGCCCATCCAAGAGCATAATGAAGGATGAGCTAAACGAGAGGTGAACATCATGGGAGAAATACATGCAACCACGATTTTTGCAATACAACATAAAGGGAAATCTGCGATGTCTGGTGACGGTCAAGTTACACTAGGAAATCAAGTCGTGATGAAACATACAGCTAAAAAAGTAAGACGTTTATATAATGGTGCAGTCCTAGCAGGTTTTGCTGGTTCTGTAGCTGATGCTTTTACTTTATTTGAAATGTTTGAAACGAAATTGATGGAGTATGATGGAAATTTACAGCGGGCTGCTGTTGAACTTGCGCAACAATGGAGAGGCGACAAAATGTTAAGAAGACTTGAAGCGATGTTACTTGTGATGAATGAAGAAACGCTTTTATTAGTTTCGGGAACAGGTGAAGTGATTGAACCAGATGATGGCATCTTAGCCATTGGTTCAGGTGGGAATTTTGCGTTAGCTGCAGGACGTGCTTTAAAACAGTATGCAGGTGAGACAATGAATGCAAAAGAAATCGCTAAAGCCGCACTTACTACTGCTGCAGATATTTGTGTTTTTACCAATCATCAAATTATTGTGGAGGCGTTAAGTGAATGAAAAAACAACCATTAACACCAAAACAAATAACTGAGCATTTAGATCGTTTTATTGTTGGACAAAAAGAGGCAAAAAAATCAGTAGCGGTTGCTTTACGTAACCGTTATCGTAGAAGTTTATTGTCTGCTGAAATGAAAAATGAAGTAATTCCGAAAAACATATTAATGATTGGGCCTACGGGTGTGGGGAAAACGGAGATTGCAAGAAGAATTGCTAAACTCACAAACGCCCCATTTATCAAGGTAGAAGCGACCAAATTTACTGAAGTCGGATATGTTGGTCGTGACGTGGAATCAATGATACGTGATTTGACCGAAGCGGCTGTAAGGATTGTAAAAGAAGAAATGACCGATGGGGTAAAAGATCAAGCAGAACGTTTGGCAAATGATGAAATTGTTCGTTTGCTCGTTCCTTCCTTGAAAAAGAAACATAATTCACAAAATCCTTTTGAAATGTTATTTGGACAAAAAGCAGAACAAGAAGAACCTCAAACGGATGACACGGATATCCGGATAAAACGTTCTCAAATTGCTGAAGATTTAAGAGATGGTAAACTTGAGGAAGAGTGGGTAACCTTCGAGTTAACAGAACAAACGCCTACGATGTTTGACGCTTTTCAAGGTTCAGGAATGGAAAGCATGGGTCAAAACATGCAAGATGCATTTGCAAACTTGATGCCAAAGAAAAAGAAAAAGCGTCGTTTACAAGTAAAAGATGCTCGACGACTTTTAATCATTGAAGAAGCCAATAAACTAATTGATTCAGAAGAAGTTGCTCAAAAATCAGTTGAACGTGCAGAACAAACAGGAATTGTCTTTATTGATGAAATTGATAAGATTGCAAGTAAAGGCGGAAATGCTTCATCTGCTGATGTTTCTCGGGAGGGTGTCCAACGTGACATTTTACCTATAGTGGAAGGATCGACCGTGCAGACGAAGTATGGTGCCGTTAAAACTGACTATATGTTATTCATTGCTGCTGGAGCATTCCATATGGCGAAGCCATCTGATTTAATTCCAGAGTTACAAGGTCGATTCCCTGTCCGCGTTGAACTTGAAAAGTTATTAAAAGAAGACTTCATACGCATTTTAAAAGAACCAGACCACTCATTAATTCGTCAGTATAAATCATTGCTTGAAACAGAAGGCATTACGCTCGACTTTACCGATGGAGCGATTGAACGAATTGCAGAAATTGCAACGGAAGTAAATCAAGAAACGGATAATATTGGGGCACGTCGATTGCATACGATTTTAGAAAAGTTACTGGAAGAACTTTCATTCGAAGCTTCTGACATTTCTCCGGCACATATCGACATTACGCCGACATATGTAGACCAAAAACTCGGAAATATCGTAAAAAACAAGGATTTGTCACAATTTATTTTATAAGTTAAGGCATATCAGTTTCAAAAACAATTAAAAACCTTTAGAATATTGAATAAATAGCAGTACCCATTATAGGAGGCCATATTAATGAATTTATTAGTAAAAACAAGAAAAATTAACTCTATGCTTCAAGCGTCAGCTGGGAAGCCAGTTAACTTTAAAGAAATGTCAGCAACTCTTAGCAATGTGATTGAATGTAACGTCTTTATTGTTAGTCGTAAAGGGAAATTATTAGGTTTTGAAATTAATCAACAAATTGAGAATGAACGAATGATTAAAATGATGGAAGAGCGTCAATTCCCAGAAGAGTACACAAAAAATTTATTTAATGTGAGTGAAACTTCTTCTAACCTGGATGTGTACAGCGAACATACAGTATTCCCAATTGAAAACCGCGAATTATTTAAAGACGGATTAACAACGATTGTTCCAATCATTGGTGGTGGTGATCGTTTAGGTACGTTAATTCTTGGTCGTGTTAAGGACGAGTTTCATGATGACGATTTAATCTTAGGTGAATATGGCGCAACAGTTGTAGGCATGGAAATTTTACGTGAAAAGTCTGAACAAATCGAAGTAGAAGCACGTAGTAAAGCAATTGTACAAATGGCGATAAACTCTTTATCATACAGTGAATTAGAAGCGATTGAGCATATCTTTGAAGAACTTGACGGAAACGAAGGCCTGCTCGTTGCTTCAAAAATTGCGGATCGTGTAGGCATTACTCGTTCAGTAATTGTTAATGCTTTACGTAAATTAGAAAGTGCTGGTGTTATCGAGTCTCGTTCTTTAGGGATGAAGGGAACTTACATCAAAGTTTTAAATAATAAATTCTTAAACGAACTAGCTCAACTGAAATTAAAATAAGCTTTAACTAACGTATCAATCACAAAGAGTATTTCTTTGTGATTGATTTTTTTTGATTGGAACCTTGCGATTAGATTTCTTCGTCGTCGTTAATAGATGGATTTGACTTGTTATACTTACTCCACGTGTGGCTTAATAATTTATGTTTTTTATTTAAACACTTGCTAGATTGTTTGTAATATGGTATATTTTCAAATGGTGTTATCACACACGTATTTGGATAGTGACAAGTGGTCCTTAGAAATAAGGTCTTGAGCGCTAGTTGAAGAATGCGGAGGAAAAAAACCATATCAGGAGGAAACAAAACATGTCAGTAATTTCTATGAAACAATTACTTGAGGCTGGTGTACACTTCGGTCACCAAACTCGCCGTTGGAACCCTAAAATGAAAAAATTCATTTTTGTGGAACGTAACGGTATCTATATCATTGATCTACAAAAAACGGTTAAAAAGTTAGAAGAAGCATATGACTTCATGCGTCAAGTTGGTGCTGATGGTGGTAAAGTTCTTTTCGTTGGTACGAAAAAACAAGCACAAGAAGCAATCAAAGAAGAAGCAGAACGTTCAGGTATGTACTATGTTAACCAACGTTGGTTAGGTGGAACATTAACGAACTTCGGTACGATTCAAAAACGTGTTAATCGTTTAAAAGCAATCGAAAAAATGGAAGAAGATGGTACTTTCACTGTTCTTCCTAAAAAAGAAGTTGTTCAACTTAAAAAAGAACACGAACGTCTTGTTAAATTCTTAGGCGGTATTCGCGATATGAAAGGTGTACCGGATGTAATGTTCGTAGTAGACCCTCGTAAAGAGCGTATTGCTGTTGCAGAAGCGATTAAATTGAACATCCCTCTAGTAGGAATTGTTGATACAAACTGTGACCCAGATGAAATCGACTACGTAATTCCTGCAAACGACGATGCTATTCGTGCCGTTAAATTATTAACTGGTAAAATGGCAGATGCGTTACTTGAGTCAAAACAAGGTGAAGAAGAATCTCCAGCTGAAGCTGCTGAATAATTCGCACGTATGTTACAGGTGATAAGCGGCTAAACCCCTTATCACCTTTTTTTGAGAAATTACACAAAGTTGATACTTGAATAGGAGGAAACAACAATGGCAGTAACAGCACAAATGGTTAAAGAATTACGCGAAAAAACAGGCGCAGGTATGATGGACTGTAAAAAAGCATTAGTAGAAACAAACGGTGATATTGAAGCAGCAGTAGACTTTTTACGTGAAAAAGGTCTTTCAAGTGCAGCTAAAAAAGCTGATCGAATCGCAGCAGAAGGTTCAACATTCATTTTAGAACAAGGGAATGAAGCTGTTTTAGTTGAAGTAAATGCGGAAACGGATTTTGTTGCTAAAAATGAAGGATTCCAAACTTTAGTAAGAGAACTAGCTGAGCACTTATTAGCTACTAAACCAGCTACAGTTGAAGAAGCTACTGCTTCTACTATGTCAAACGGTCTAGTTGTTGCTGATCACATTTCAAATGCAATTGCCAAAATTGGCGAAAAAATCACATTACGTCGTTTTGTTGTTCGCACTAAAACAGACAATGATGCATTTGGTCCATACCTTCACATGGGTGGTCGTATTGGCGTTCTTGTAACACTTGAAGGATCTACAGATGCGCAAGCAGCTAAAGATGTTGCTATGCATGTTGCAGCTTTAAACCCAACGTACATTTCACGTGACGAAGTTTCTGAAGAAGAAGTGGATCGTGAACGCAAAGTGTTAACTGAGCAAGCCCTAAATGAAGGCAAGCCAGAAAACATCGTTGCTAAAATGGTTGAAGGTCGTCTAGGTAAGTATTTTGAAGATGTTTGCTTACTTGATCAATCATTCGTTAAAAACTCAGATCAAAAAGTACGTGATTTCGTAAAATCAACAGGCGGTACTGTAACAGAAATCGTACGCTACAGTGTTGGTGAAGGAATCGAAAAACGTCAAGATAACTTTGCTGAAGAAGTTATGAGCCAAGTTAACAAAGGGTAAATAGTAAAGTGAAAAGGCCTTGCCTTTGAAACTAGAAATAAATAGATGATTAACTCCGGGGAGCACGATTTTGTGTTCCCCATTTTTCAAGAAAAAAGTGTAATGGAGGTTACCTATGAGTGCACCACAATACAAACGTGTCGTTTTAAAATTAAGTGGAGAAGCTTTAGCAGGAGAGCAAGGCTTCGGGCTTTCCCCAGAAATAATTAAGTCTGTTGCAGAGCAAGTAAAAGAAGTGGTTGAATTAGGTGTGGAAGTGGCTGTTGTTGTTGGCGGCGGAAACATTTGGCGTGGTAAAGTAGGTAGTGAAATGGGAATGGACCGTGCAACGGCCGATTACATGGGCATGCTAGCTACTGTCATGAACTCTTTAGCGCTTCAAGATTCACTTGAAAAATCTGGGGTTGAAACTCGTGTTCAATCTTCAATTGAAATGCGTCAGGTAGCTGAGCCGTATATTCGTAGAAAAGCAATTCGTCATTTAGAAAAAAAGAGAGTTGTTATTTTTTCTGCGGGAACAGGTAACCCTTATTTCTCAACAGATACAACTGCAGCATTACGAGCAGCAGAAATCGAAGCTGACGTTATTTTAATGGGTAAAAACAATGTAGATGGTGTTTATTCAGATGATCCAAAAACGAATAGCAAAGCTGTTAAGTATGATAAACTATCATTTTTAGAAGTGATTCAACAAGGCTTGCAAGTAATGGATTCGACTGCCTCAACATTATGTATGGACAACGATATCCCACTCATAGTATTCTCGATTATGGAACATGGAAATATTAAACGTGTCGTTTTAGGTGAAGAAATTGGCACAATTGTTAGGAGGAATACGTAATGTCAAAACAAGTGATTGATCAAACAAAAGAAAGAATGACGAAAGCAATCCAGGCCTTGAGTCGTGAGCTTTCGACCATTCGTGCAGGTCGTGCAAGTTCTTCGTTATTGGATAAAATATTTGTTGACTATTATGGTGCACCGACGCCAATCAATCAAATCGCAGGAATCGCTACACCTGAAGCTCGTTTGTTGACAATTCAACCTTATGATAAGTCAGCACTTGGGGATATCGAAAAAGCAATTCACAAGTCTGACTTAGGAATCACGCCAACAAATGACGGAACATTAATTCGTATTGCAATTCCAGCCTTAACAGAAGAGCGTCGTAAAGACTTGGTGAAACTGGTTAAAAAAGAAGCAGAAGAAGCAAAAGTTGGGATACGGAATATCCGACGAGATGCAAATGATGAATTAAAGAAATTAGAGAAGAAAAGTGAAATCACTGAAGATGAATTACGTGGATTCTCTGAAAATGTACAAAAACTAACAGACGATTATATTGTACAAATCGATCAAGTTGCTAAAGATAAAGAAAAAGAAATTTTAGAAGTATAATACTCTGAACTTTTTTTCTCTAAAGACGTTCCTATATATTAGGACGTCTTTTTTTATGGGAATGAACAAAATCTCATCAATATTTGTTATGATAGGGTAGATAACATTCCGATAAGTGCGTATAGTGGAGGATTTAACATGTTACATAAACTCATTCGGAGAAAACCCGAACAACAAAGTCAATCACTGGAAGAGCGAATCTCTCTTTCAAAAGAAGAACAAATTCCTGCGCACATCGCCATCATCATGGATGGGAATGGGAGATGGGCTAAAAAGCGTGCACTGCCTAGGATAGCTGGACATCATGAAGGCATGAAAACGGTTCGTAAAATTACTAGGCTTGCAAATGATTTAGGAGTACGTGCATTAACGGTATATGCATTTTCAACTGAAAACTGGAAACGTCCTAAACTAGAAGTTGATTTTATTATGCGGTTACCTGAGGAATTTTTAGCAACATATTTACCGGAACTTATCGAGCAAAATGTACGTGTCGTCATGATGGGAGAAAGTGATACTCTACCAAGGCACACGCAAGATGCCGTGAAAAAAGCGATGGAAGCAACGAAAACAAATACAGGTTTAATTCTCAATTTTGCGCTGAACTATGGGAGTAGAGCAGAAATCGCAAAAGCCATGCAAATGATCGCCCAAAAAATACAAGAAGGTTTACTTACGCATAACGAAGTGACAGAAGACTTAATCTCGAAACACTTAATGACTTGTGAATTACCTGATCCAGACTTACTCATCCGCACAAGTGGAGAAGTTCGCTTAAGCAATTTTATGTTATGGCAATTGGCCTACACTGAATTTTGGTTTACGGATACACTATGGCCAGATTTTGATGAACATTGTTTACTGGATGCAGTGGAGAATTACCAAAACCGAAATCGTCGCTATGGAGGATTGAAGGGAGAAGAAACGAATTGAAACAACGCATTATTACTGGAATAAGTGCGGCTGCTCTATTCATTCCAATCGTAATACTTGGCGGGCTGCCATTTACACTGCTCATTTATGCGATTGCAGCAGTAGGGCTATTTGAGATCTTGCGAATGAAAGGTCTAACGATATTTTCCGTGCAAGGATCTATTACATTGATGGCCTTATTTATTATTTTATTACCTAATCATTGGTCTGTCCCTTTACTAAATATGACAGGGTACACAAAAATCGATTTAATCCTGATGGCTATCCTATTATTATTAACTTATACAGTTGTAGTAAAAAACCGTTTTACATTTGAGGATGTTGCATTTTCATTAATGGGGGCATTATACGTTGGAATCGGGTTCTATTATTTTATTGAGACTCGTTTAATTGGAATTGAATATGTTATTTTTGCGCTTATGATTATATGGGCAACGGACTCAGGTGCCTATTTTACAGGGAAAAAATTTGGAAAGAAAAAATTGTGGCCTGAAATTTCACCAAATAAAACGGTTGAAGGGTTTTATGGGGGGATCGCAACTGCACTTGTTTTCGCCTTTATTTTTCAATGGATTTCACCAATTAGCACATCTACGATCATGTTAATTGTTGTTACAATTACGGCTTCAGTCTTTGGTCAAGTTGGAGATTTAGTGGAATCTGGCCTTAAACGTCACTATCATGTAAAAGATTCGGGGAATATTTTGCCAGGTCATGGAGGAATATTAGATCGGTTTGATAGTTTGTTGTTTGTGATTCCACTGTTACATTTCTTGCATTTTGTAGGTTAAGGAGACGAAGCGAATATGACTAAACAAATTAGCTTATTAGGAGCTACGGGCTCAATAGGCATTCAAACGATTGACATTATAAGAGAGCATCCACAAGAATTTAAATTAGTGGCATTTTCAGCAGGAAAAAATATTGAAAAGACGAAAGAAATTATTCAGGAATTTTCTCCTTCACTAGTATCTGTTCAAGAAGAAAATGATGCCATTCTTTTAAAGAAGGAATTTCCGAGGATTACTCTTGCATATGGTAGTAGAGGTTTGATAGATGTTGCAACTCATCCCGATTCAACCATCTTAGTGAACGCGGTATTAGGAAGTGTTGGATTAGAGTCTACGTTAGAGGCAATAAAACAACAGAAAACTATTGCTCTCGCAAATAAAGAAACACTTGTCACAGCTGGACATTTGGTCATGGCAGCAGCTGAAAAATACAATGCAGCAATTTTACCGGTCGATAGTGAACATTCAGCGTTGTTTCAATCTATGAATGGTGAAAAAAGAAGTCAAGTAAGCCGTTTAATTTTAACAGCTTCTGGTGGAAGTTTTCGCGATCTCACACGATCAGATTTAGAAAACGTAACCATTGAAGATGCTTTAAACCATCCCAACTGGTCAATGGGCGCGAAAATTACAATTGACTCGGCAACCATGATGAATAAAGGATTAGAAGTGATTGAAGCGCAAGTATTATTTGATATGTCTTATGACAACATAGAAGTAGTGTTGCATCGCGAGAGTATTATTCACTCTCTAGTTGAATTTCAAGACACGAGTGTTATGGCACAATTGGGCACCCCTGATATGCGTGTTCCGATTCAATATGCTCTTTCCTATCCAAATCGTCTACCAAGGGCACAAGCAAAACGTTTAAATCTTGTCGAAATAGGTAAACTGCATTTTGAAGAAATGAATTTAAATCGTTTTCATGCGTTAAAACTTGCTTATGATGCTGGACGAGCAGGCGGTTCAATGACGACGGTTTTAAATGCAGCAAATGAAGCAGCGGTTGCTTTATTCTTAAAAGGTGATATTCGCTTTTTGCAAATTGAAGAATTAATTGAGCGTGTGATGGATAAACATGATATTATTAGCACCCCAGATTTAGAAACAATATTACATGTAGATGCGCAAACGAGAAAAGCTGTTCAAAACATGGTAAAATGATGAAAGAATGATGACAGCTAAACGCTGTAAAAAGGTGGGACTTTATGGAGACAACCATTGCTTTTATCTTAATTTTTGGTTCACTTGTTTTTTTTCATGAATTAGGACATTTTATTTTTGCGAAACGTGCAGGAATTATGGTGAGAGAATTCGCAGTAGGTTTTGGACCGAAAATTGTAGCAATTACTAAAGGTGAAACTCTTTATACCATTCGCTTACTACCGCTTGGTGGGTATGTTCGAATGGCTGGAGAAGATATGGATTCAATTGAATTACAACCTGGGTACAGAGTAGGGTTAGTATTAAATGCAAAAGAAGAAATCGTTAAAATCTTTTTAAATCAGAATAAACAACAACAAGATATGTTATTTTTAGAAACTGAACGTGCAGATTTAGAAAAAGGACTTTGGATTGAAGGCTATGATGAAGAAGAACGACTTGTCCGGTATTCAGTTTCTCGAAATGCTGTTATTTCTGAGAATGGCAAAGAAACACTAATTGCTCCTTTTGATCGCCAATTTGGATCGAAATCAATCGGTAAACGTGCAATGGCAATATTTGCAGGACCGTTATTTAACTTTATTTTAGCTTTCTTTATCTTTTTAATGATTGGTTTACTACAAGGTGTTCCGACCTATGAACCAATCATTTCAGGCGTTGCACCAGATGGTCCTGCGCTAAATGCAGGTATGCAAGATGGTGATTTAGTCACTAAAATAGATGGAGAACCCATTGATTCATGGCAGGATCTTGCTTCAAAAGTGCAAGATAGTGCAGGAGAATCCCTAACATTTGAATATGTACGTGATGGTGAAGTCATTAATTCGACTATTACTCCTAAAACAATTGAACAAGATGGCCACACTTTTGGTCAAATTGGTGTTTTATATGAAAGTCCAGTTGAAAAAAATCCAGTAAAAGCACTGGCTTTTGGCGCAAACCAAACGATTAGTTGGACTGTGAAAATTTTCGAACTGCTCGGGATGTTGATTACTGGTGAATTTAGTATTGATGCGTTGTCGGGTCCAGTGGGGATTTATAAAGCGACCGAAGAAGTAGCTCAATATGGCGTCTTTAATCTCATGAATTGGGCTGCCATATTAAGTATTAATTTAGGGATTATGAATTTACTCCCATTACCAGCATTAGATGGAGGAAGATTATTATTCTTCTTATATGAAGCGGTAAGAGGGAAACCTGTGGATCGCCAAAAAGAAGGAATGGTTCATTTTGTTGGAATCATGTTGTTAATGGTATTAATGGTCGTTGTCACATGGAATGATATTCAAAGATTTTTCTTTTAATAATAAAAATTTACTGAAGGTAAGAGGAGCTTTTAATATATGAAACAAAGTCTTACATTTATCCCTACACTACGTGAGACACCAGCTGATGCGGACGTTAAGTCGCATCAGTTGCTTCTACGTGCAGGGTTTATTCGCCAAAATACAAGTGGAATTTACTCGTTTTTACCATTAGGGAAGCGTGTACTTCAAAAGATAGAAAGTATTGTCAGAGAAGAAATGGACGCCATTAATGGAGTAGAAGTATTAATGCCTGCTATGCAACAAGCTGAACTATGGCAAGAAACGGGACGTTGGTACTCCTACGGTCCTGAATTGATGAGATTGAAAGATCGACACAATCGTGATTTCGCTTTAGGTGCTACTCATGAAGAAGTAATTACTTCTTTGTTACGTGATGAGATCAAATCATATAAAAAATTGCCATTAACACTCTATCAAATTCAAACAAAATTCCGAGATGAAAAACGCCCTCGTTTTGGCTTACTTCGTGGCCGGGAGTTTTTGATGAAAGATGCATATTCTTTCCATGCAACTCGTGAAAGTTTAGATCAAACATACGAAGACATGGTTCAAGCCTATTCGAATATTTTCTCCCGTTTAGGGTTAAATTTCCGTGCAGTTATAGCAGATTCAGGTGCTATTGGCGGGAAAGATACACATGAGTTTATGGTGCTTTCTGATATTGGGGAAGACACAATCGCTTATTCGGATGCTTCGAATTTTGCCGCTAACATCGAAATGGCAGAAGTGAATGTAAGTTATGAAGTATCTACAGAAGAATTAAAAGAAGTCGAAAAAATAGCAACGCCTGAACAGAAAACAATTGAGCAAGTTGCTACTTTCTTAAATGTTGAAGAAAAACAATGCCTAAAAACACTGGTCTTTAATGTTGACGGAGAATTAGTCGTTGTTTTATCACGCGGTGATCATGAAATTAATGACATTAAAGTGAAAAATGTGTTGCAAGCCAAAGTTGTAGAAATGGCAACGGAAGAAGAAATTCAAAACTTGCTTCATTGTGAAGTTGGCTCCCTTGGCCCCGTCAATATTTCAGATGACATAAAAGTGATTGCAGATCATGGCATTTCATCGATACGTAATGCCGTGTGTGGAGCGAACGAGCCCGGTTTCCATTTAATGAATGTGAATCCAGAACGTGATTTTGCAATTGATCAATTTGCAGATTTACGTTTTATTAAAGAAGGTGATCCTTCTCCAGATGGAAAAGGAACAATTGTTTTTGCTAAAGGCATTGAAGTAGGACATGTCTTTAAGTTAGGTACCACTTATTCGGAACCTATGAACGGCACGTTTTTAGATGACAATGGAAGATCTCAGCCATACATCATGGGATGTTACGGCATTGGCGTTTCAAGAGTAATGGCCGCAGTTGCAGAGCAATTCCAAGATGATAAAGGGTTTATTTGGCCAAGTCCAATTGCACCTTATCAAGTGCATTTAGTACCGGTAAACACAAAAGACGATGCTCAAGTAGATCTAGCAGATGATTTATACAAATTAATGAAGTCTTATCGTTACGATGTGTTATATGATGACCGTGCCGAACGGGCGGGTGTGAAGTTTGCTGATTCTGATTTAATTGGATTGCCAATTCGAGTGACTGTTGGGAAAAAAGCAGGAGAAGGGTTAGTCGAAGTGAAATTCCGTAAAACTGGCGAAACCTTTGAATGGAAAAAAGAAGAGATTATTGATCATCTTCAGTCATTCTTTTCGACATTAAACGATTAATCAAAAGGAAGACCTTGAAATCGGGTCTTCCTTTCTTTTTCTTATGAGTGAGTGGAGGTACTTCGTATGAGTAATGAACAAGACGCAAAAAGAAGGTTAGCCTTATTATTACAACAGTTAGAATTAACTGCTGATGAATATATGAAACACTTTGAATCCGCATCTTTAAACCGCATGACGGTACATAAAAAAGAGCGGGTTTGGCGTTTTACGATCCAGATTGAGAAACTCCTGCCATATAACCTGTTTCAGTTATTTAATACACGAATACGTGAAAAATTTGCAGGGATTGCCGATATCAAATTATCATTGATTTGTGACAATGTTGAAGTCAATGAAGAGGAAATAGCTTCCTACTGGCCATTTATTTTACAAGAAATAGACGATATGTCACCACCACTTCGAAATCGATTACATGCACAAAATCCTACTTTTAACGGACAAACTGTACAATTTACATGTGCTCATGAAATTGAATTCCGAACATTAAAATCGAAGTATGCGACGAAAATATCATCAGTTTATGCTTCCTACGGTTTTCCAACTTTGCCGATTGATTTTAAATTAGTCGAAGAAGAAGCAGAGCTTGCACAAGCGCAGCAAGCATTTATGGAACAGCGTAGAATCGAGGAAGAAGAACTGGGTAAAAAAGCACTAGCAGATATGCAAAAACGCGAAAAAGACCGACAATCTAATCCAGGTATTACTTTAAATGGACCATTCCAATTAGGCATTCCGATAAAAGCAGATGAGCCTATCCTTGAAATTAAACAAATTCAAGATGAAGAGCGCCGCATCACAATTGAAGGATTCGTGTTTGATGTGGAAGTAAAAGAATTACGGAGTGGCCGCTCTTTGTTAACGGCAAAAGTAACGGATTACACCGATTCCATACTAGTGAAAATGTTTTCGCGTGATAAAGAAGATGCAGAAATTATGGGATTACTTAAAAAAGGGACATGGTTAAAAGTACGGGGTTCGGTCCAAAACGACACTTTTGTTCGTGATTTAATCATAATGGCCCAAGATATAATGGAAATAAAAGTAGATGCGAGAAAAGATACGGCACCTGATAATGAAAAACGTATTGAGCTTCATATGCATACACCGATGAGTCAAATGGATGCAGTTTCATCAGTAGATGCATTAGTAGGACAAGCAGCAAAATGGGGCCACCCTGCAGTAGCCATTACGGATCATGCAGTCGTTCAATCATTTCCAGATGCCTATGCAGCTGGGAAAAAACATGGAATTAAAATTATCTATGGATTAGAAATCTATATGGTGAACGATGGTGTGCCAATCGCATATGAAGAAGAGCACCGTCCATTAACAGATTCTACTTATGTTGTCTTTGACGTAGAAACAACTGGGTTATCAGCCGTTTATGACACGATTATTGAGTTAGCTGCTGTGAAAATCAAAAATGGTCAAGTGATTGATAAATTTGAAAGTTTTGCAAATCCACACCATCCACTATCGGCTACCACTATTGATTTAACTGGGATTACAGATGACATGGTAAACAATGCACCTGAAATCGAAGAAGTAATCAAAAACTTTCATGATTGGATTGGCGACAGTATCTTAGTTGCGCACAATGCATCATTTGATATGGGCTTTTTGTATGTTGGGTATAAAAAGTGTGGTCTTGAAAAAACAATTCATCCTGTTATAGATACGTTAGAATTATCTCGTTTCTTGCATCCCGAATTGAAAAACCATCGATTAAATACGATGGCAAAGAAGTTTAACATTGAACTTACACAACATCACCGAGCGATTTATGATGCTGAAGCGACAGGTTATTTACTTTTAAATTTACTAAAAGAAGCTGAACAAAAAGGGATTAATTATCATGATGAGTTTAATCATCAACCTGGTAATGGGGATTCGTATAAACGGGCTCGTCCTTCACATTGTACGTTGTTAGCTACAGATGAAATAGGATTAAAAAACTTGTTTAAACTTGTTTCATCCTCTCATATGAACACGTTCTTTAGAGTTCCGAGAATACCTCGTTCCTTATTAGTAAAACATCGAAAAGGGTTATTAATCGGCTCTGGGTGTGACAAAGGAGAAGTCTTTGAAGGATTAATGCAAAAATCTCCAGAAGAAGTAGAAGAGATTGCAAAATTCTACGACTACTTAGAGATTCATCCAAAAGAAGTGTATGCTCATTTAATTGAAATGGAACTTGTCAGAGATGAGTGGAATCTTGAGGATATAATTAGGAAAATGATTAAACTGGGGAAAAAGGTCTCTCGACCTGTTGTAGCGACAGGGAATGTACATTATGTGAATGAGAATGATGCGATATTTAGACAAATCCTCATTGGAGGTCAAGGAGGAGCCAATCCTTTAAATCGTCATAAATTGCCAAAGGTGCATTTCCGAACAACTAATGAAATGCTAGAAGCCTTTTCCTTTTTAGGGGAAGAAACGGCTAAGGAAATTGTGGTGGAAAATAGTCATAAAATAGCGCAAAGAATTGGAGACATTAAGCCAATTAAAGACGATTTGTACACGCCTAAAATTGAAGGTTCTGATGAAGAAGTTCGCTTATTAAGCTATGATATGGCAAAAAAAATATATGGAAATCCTCTTCCTGAAATTGTGGAAGCACGTATTGAAAAAGAACTTACATCAATTATTGGACATGGTTTTGCTGTTATTTATTTAATTTCACATAAATTAGTTAAAAAATCTTTAGATGATGGGTATTTAGTGGGATCTCGTGGTTCAGTAGGTTCTTCACTTGTGGCAACACTTATGGAAATTACCGAAGTAAATCCACTACCTCCACACTATATATGTCCAGGTTGTCAACACGTTGAATTTTTTGATGATGGCTCCGTAAGTTCAGGATTTGATTTGCCAAACAAAATCTGCCCACATTGTGAAACGCCATTCAAAAAAGATGGGCAAGATATTCCTTTCGAGACATTCCTTGGATTTAAAGGAGATAAAGTACCCGATATCGATTTGAACTTTAGTGGTGAGTACCAACCAAAGGCTCATAATTATACGAAAGTGCTTTTTGGTGAAGATAATGTATATCGTGCAGGTACGATTGGAACAGTTGCAGAGAAAACGGCTTATGGTTATGTTCGAGGGTACGCAAATGATCATAATCTAACGATTCGTGGTGCGGAAATTGACCGACTTGTCCAAGGTTGTACTGGTGTCAAACGTTCGACCGGACAACATCCAGGTGGAATTATCGTTGTTCCGGATTATATGGATATTTTTGATTTTTCACCAATTCAATTCCCAGCAGATGCCCAAGATTCAGAATGGAAAACAACTCATTTCGACTTCCACTCCATTCACGATAACTTGTTAAAACTAGACATTCTTGGACACGATGATCCAACGGTGATAAGAATGTTACAAGATTTATCTGGGATAGATCCTAAAACAATTCCAACCGATGATCCAGAAGTGATGAAGATATTTAGTGGGACTGAATCGCTTGGGGTAACACAAGATCAAATTGGTTGTAAGACTGGTACACTAGGAATTCCAGAGTTTGGTACACGGTTTGTACGCCAAATGTTAGAAGAGACCAAGCCTTCCACTTTTTCTGAGTTAGTTCAGATATCTGGCCTCTCACATGGTACGGATGTTTGGTTAGGAAATGCACAGGAACTTATTCAAAATGGTACCTGTCAATTGTCGGATGTAATTGGATGTCGTGATGATATTATGGTGTATTTAATCTATCAAGGACTTGAACCTTCACTAGCCTTTAAAATTATGGAATCCGTTCGTAAAGGAAAAGGATTAACTCCTGAGTTTGAAGAAAACATGCGGGGAAACAGTGTTCCAGAATGGTATATCGAAGCATGTAAGAAAATTAAATACATGTTCCCTAAAGCTCATGCAGCAGCGTATGTATTAATGGCGGTGCGCATCGCTTATTTCAAGGTGCATTTCCCGATTTTATATTACACAGCGTACTTTACGGTTCGTGCAGCGGATTTTGATTTACATGCAATGACAAAAGGATCAGCATCCATACGAGCAAAAACTGATGAAATTAATGCAAAAGGCTTGGATGCGGCTCCAAAAGAAAAGAGCTTACTTACAGTACTAGAAATTGCCTTAGAAATGTGTGAACGAGGATATCATTTTAAGAAAGTGGATCTTTATCGATCGAAAGCCGAAGAATTTATCATTGATGGCAATGGTTTGATTCCCCCATTCAATGCAATACCAGGTTTAGGAACAAATGTAGCAAAAGCAATAGTAGAAGCTCGTAAAAACGGAGAGTTCCTTTCTAAGGAAGATTTAGGACAGCGAGGACGTGTATCTAAAACGATAATTGAGTACTTGGATCAGCTCGGGTGCCTAGAGGGAATGCCCGATGCGAATCAATTATCACTATTCTAAGTGCGATTTGCACTGAAACGTTGAGTATGGTATGATTTTCATAACAAGTTGTTGATAGATTTACGGCAAAAGAGTGGGATTTCCCGCTCTTTTCTGTTTGTTATGTCGAAAATAAATCGCGGCGGGAGGCATATATGAGCAATATAATAAATGAAATAGAAAAGCTTGTGACGCCCATTGTTGAAGAATTAAATTTGGAACTCGTTGATACAGAGTTCGTTAAAGAAGGGCGCAGTTGGTTCTTACGTATCTATGTAGATAAACCTCAAGGTGGCATTGACATTGAACATTGTGCACTTGTAAGTGAGCGCATCAGCGAAGTGTTAGATGCAAAAGATCCAATTGAACAAAACTACTTTTTAGAAGTTTCTTCACCTGGGGCTGAACGTCCATTGAAAAAAGAAAGTGATTTTGAACGAGCAATTGGTCAATATATTCATGTGAAAACATATGAGCCAGTGAATGGTTTGAAAGAATTTGAAGGATTTCTAACCGCTTATAGTGAGCAAGGTTTAGAAATGGATGTTCGAATTAAAACGAGAAAAATTAAAGTTCATCTTACAAAAGAGAAAATTGCATTCGCGCGCTTAGCGATTAATTTCTCTGCATAATGTGAATGTAGGAGTGAAGAAAAATGGCAAAGGCTAAGGCAAAAACAAATGCAAATGCAAATGAATTGCTAGATGCTTTATTGGCACTTGAGAAGCAAAAAGGTATTTCACGAGAAGTTTTAATTGAAGCGATTGAAGCGGCGCTTGTTACTGCATATAAACGCAATTTCAATCAAGCACAAAATGTTCGCGTTGATTTAAATTTAGATAACGGAACGATGCTAGTATTCTCTCGTAAAGATGTTATGGAAGAAGTAGTAGACGAACGTCTACATATTTCATTGGAAGATGCTAAACAAATAAATCCAGCATTTGAAATTGGAGACATTGTGGAGCAAGAAGTAACGCCAAGAAACTTTGGACGAATTGCTGCTCAAACAGCTAAACAAGTAGTGACACAACGTGTTCGTGAAGCAGAACGTGGTTTGATTTACGATGAGTATGTTGACCGTGAAGAAGATATCGTCAATGGAATAGTTGAACGTTTAGATGCACGCAATATCTATGTAGGGCTTGGAAAAGTTGAAGCAGTATTGCCGATAAACGAACAAATTCAAACTGAAACATACCGTCCTCATGAGCGCATTAAAGTTTTTATCACTAAAGTCGAACGCACTACGCGTGGACCGCAAGTTTTTGTTTCCCGTACACATCCAGGATTACTTCGCCGTTTGTTTGAAATGGAAGTACCTGAAATATTTGATGGCATTGTAGAAATTAAGTCAATCGCACGTGAAGCGGGTGATCGATCGAAAATTTCTGTTGTCGCTCATAATGAAGATATAGATCCAGTAGGTTCTTGCGTTGGGGCAAAGGGTTCTCGTGTGCAAACCATTGTAAATGAATTGAATGGAGAAAAAATCGACATTGTAGAATGGTCTGAAGATCCAGTAATCTTTGTTGCGAATGCTCTTAGTCCTTCAAAAGTATTAGATGTTCAAGTACAAGAAGAAGAGAAGTCGACAACGGTTGTCGTACCTGATTATCAACTATCTTTAGCAATTGGGAAACGTGGTCAAAATGCTCGATTAGCAGCGAAATTGACGGGATGGAAAATCGATATTAAGAGTGAAACGGATGCTCGTGAACTTGGGATTTATCCTACTGCCCATTCTTTTGTAAGTGAAGATGATCAAGATGTAGCTTATGAAAATGATGCTGATGAAGATTTTGATTTATATCAAGATAACGAAGAATAAACGAAGAGGGTGAATTTTGATGTCTAGTCAAAAGAAAATACCTTTACGAAAGTGTGTAGCAACAGGCGAAATGCTTTCCAAAAAAGAAATGATTCGCATTGTTCGTTCTAAAGAAGGAGAAGTATCTGTAGACTTAACTGGTAAAAAGTCAGGTCGTGGTGCTTATGTTTCTAAATCCAAGCAAGCTGTTGAACTAGCAAAAAAACGCAGAATTTTAGATAACCATTTAGAAGTGAAAATCCCGGACAATATATTTGATGAATTGTTAACGGTCATTGAAAGAGAGCAAATCAAATGAATGTACAGCAAAAAATCTTACAGATGCTCGGACTCGCTGTACGCGCAAGAATGTTGATTTCTGGCGAAGAATTGGTCGTTAAAAGTATCCAAACTAAACAGGCAAAATTGGCAATCATATCGTCTGATGCTTCAGAGAACACAATGAAAAAAATTCAAGATAAATGCAAGTCTTACAACGTTGAGTTACATGTTTTCGGCGATCGTTCAGATCTCGGACATGCTACAGGAAAAGAGGCCCGTGTGGCACTCGCAATTACTGATGACGGTTTTGCAAAAAAACTGTCTGGACTTCTCAACGAATTTAACCGGGGGTGACTTAATGACCAAATTACGGGTTCATGAATATGCCAAGCAAATTAATAAATCAAGTAAAGAAGTAATTGAGCAATTAAGCAAGTTAAATGTACAAGTAACAAATCACATGTCTACATTAGAAGGCGATGCGGTAACTAAATTAGATACTGTTTATAAAAAAGCATCTACTCCCGCACAAAAAACCACTCCGCAAAGTGGAAATCGCCCTCAAGGGACTGGCGCTCAAAATAACCGTCCACAAGGAAGTAGCTCACAAGGCAACCGCCCACAAGGAAGTAGCTCACAAGGCAACCGCCCACAAGGAAGTAGCTCACAAGGTAGCCGTCCTCAAGGATCAAGTTCACAAGGGAATCGCTCTCAAACGAGCAGCCAATCTAAACCATCAATGGGTGAAAGCCGTGGCGTAACAAACACAACAACATCTCGCGATAAGCAAAAACCTGCTACAACTACGACTGATGGTCGTAAGCAAGAGCAAGGTGCTCAAACGAAAGAAAAGAAAGTATTTGGTCAAAACCGTCCTGCAGGTTCAGGATTTGGTGGACGTCCAGGTGGTGGCGGAAATCACCGTCCAGGGACTGGGAATCGTGCAGGCCGAAATAAAGGAAAACAAAAACGACAACCAGTAGCACCACCAGTACCGAAAAAAGAAAAAGAATTACCGACAAAAATCACTTTTTATGAATCATTAACAGTTGCTGAATTAGCAAAAAAATTAGGCAGAGAACCATCTGAAATCATTAAAAAATTGTTCTTGTTGGGTGTAATGGCAACCATTAACCAAGAGTTAGATAAAGATGCAATTGAATTAGTCTGTGCAGACTATGGGGTTGAAGTAGAAGAAGAAATTCGTGTCGATATTTCCGATTTAGAAGGATACTTTGAAGGTGAACAAGAAGAGCAAGGTGTTCAAAAAGAGCGTCCGCCAGTTGTTACAATCATGGGACACGTAGACCATGGGAAAACAACACTTCTTGATTCGATTCGTAAAACGAAAGTCACTGCAAGTGAAGCCGGTGGGATTACTCAACATATTGGTGCTTACCAAGTTGTTGATAACGGGAAGAAAATTACGTTCCTAGATACACCTGGTCATGCTGCATTTACAACAATGCGTGCTCGTGGCGCGAGAGTTACAGATATTACGATTTTAGTTGTCGCTGCAGATGATGGTGTTATGCCTCAAACAATTGAAGCAATTAACCACGCTAAAGCTGCAGAAGTGCCAATTATTGTTGCAGTGAATAAAATGGATAAACCATCTGCAAATCCAGAACGTGTTATGCAAGAATTAACTGAACACGGACTAGTCTCTGAAGAATGGGGCGGAGAAACGATTTTCGCACCGATTTCAGCTTTAAAAGGCGATGGAATTGATAACTTATTAGAAATGATACTTCTGGTTTCAGAAGTAGCTGAATTAAAAGCAGACGCTAAACGCCGTGCAATTGGAACAGTAATTGAAGCTCAATTAGACAAAGGCCGTGGCTCTGTGGCTACTCTTCTTGTTCAAGATGGTACACTTAAAGTTGGGGACCCAATCGTAGTTGGACACACATATGGTCGTGTTCGTGCGATGGTAAACGATTTAGGCCGTCGAGTAAAAGAAGCAGGTCCAAGTACGCCAGTTGAAATTACTGGTTTAAATGATGTGCCACAAGCTGGTGACCGTTTTGTAGTCTTTGAAGATGAGAAGACCGCTCGTCAAGTAGGGGAATCTAGAGCATCTACAGCGTTACAAGCACAGCGATCAGAAAAAACGCGTGTGACGTTAGACAACTTATTTGATCAAATGAAACAAGGTGAAATGAAAGAATTGAACGTCATCGTGAAAGCTGATGTTCAAGGTTCCGTCGAAGCGATGGCTGCTTCTCTAATGAAGCTTGATGTTGCAGGTGTAAATGTTCGAATCATCCATACGGGTGCTGGAGCAATTACAGAATCAGATATTTCACTTGCCGCAGCATCAAATGCAATTGTTATTGGATTCAATGTTCGTCCAGATACAAATGCTAAACGTGCAGCTGAAGCTGAAGGTGTAGATATTCGTTTACATCGTGTTATTTATAAGGTTATTGAAGAAATTGAAGCGGCAATGACTGGATTACTTGACCCTGAATTCCAAGAAAAAATTATTGGTCAAGCTGAAGTTCGTGAAACGTTTAAAGTTACGAAAATCGGTACAATTGCTGGAAGTTATGTGACTGAAGGTAAACTTACACGTGATAGTGGCGTACGTGTAATTCGTGACAGCATTGTTGTCTTTGAAGGCGAATTAGATTCAATTAAACGTTTTAAAGATGATGTAAAAGAAGTAGCTCGCGGGTATGAATGTGGGATTACTGTGAAAAACTATAATGATGTTAGAGAAGGCGACATTATTGAAGCATTCGTGATGGAAGAAATTAAACGTAAATGATTTCATACGTCGAATGCGAATTTATCATTCCGACGTCCCATTCATTGAAAGAGAAGCGCGCTGTTTTACAGCGCATGCTTACTCGTACGAAACAAAAGTTTAACGTTTCCATATCAGAAATTGATCATCAAGATATGTGGCAAAGGACTAGAATTGCAATGGTTTGCGTAACTTCTTCAAGAGAAGCAAGTGACCGTGAACTAACCCATGCTATTAATTTCTTGGAGTCTAATCCGGAATGGGAACGAACGGAAACAATCCGTGAACATTTATAGATAGAACAGAGGTGAAGCCATTATGGCGAATCGCTCAAATCGAGTAGCAGAACAAATGAAAAAAGAGTTAGGCGAAATTATTGCACGTAGACTAAAAGACCCTCGCATCGGGTTTGTCACTGTGACGGATGTTGAAGTCACTGGTGATTTACAACAAGCGACAGTCTTCATTACAGTCTTAGGTGACAATCAGAAACGACAAGATACGTTAAAAGGTCTAGCTAAAGCTAAAGGATTTATCCGTACCGAAATTGGTCAACGAATTCGACTTCGAAAGACTCCTGAACTTATGTTTGAATTTGATGAGTCTTCCGATTACGGAAACAAAATTGATTCTTTACTTAGACAAATTAACAAACCGACTGTAGAAAAAGAAACAACTGAAGAAACTGAATAACAACAAGAAGTCTGCGAAACTAAGTTTTAGCAGGCTTCTTTCCTATTTACGAAATATCTAATACGAATAAAGGAGTTGGAACGAATGCAAAACGGCATTCTTCCGCTATGGAAAGAAAAAGGAATGACATCTCACGATTGCGTATTTAAACTACGTAAAATCTTGAAGATGAAGCGTATTGGTCATACGGGCACATTAGATCCAAGTGTAGAAGGTGTCTTGCCTATTTGTTTAGGAGAATCAACAAAGGTAGCCGAATATTTAACAAACGCAGGTAAAATTTATGAGGCCGAAGTGACGATTGGTACTTCTACAACAACGGAAGACGCCGATGGGGACGTTGTTGAAAGCGACGATTCACATAAACAATTTTCCAGAGAAGCTATCCAACAAGCGTTAATGGAATTGACTGGAACTATTGAACAAACACCGCCCATGTACTCTGCGGTTAAAGTCAATGGGAAAAAGCTCTATGAATACGCTAGGGCAGGAATTTCGATAGAAAGACCATCTAGACAAGTTCAAATATATGAGCTAACTCTTTTAAGTGAAGAAACAATTTTTTCTGGTGGACGCGTTTCGTTTAGAATTCGTGTGTCATGTAGCAAAGGAACATACATTCGAACCCTTGCAGTTCAAATCGGTGAAAAACTAGGATACCCTGCTCATATGTCGAAATTAGTTCGAACAGCTTCAGGAACGTTTACAGCTGACAATTGTGTAACGTTGAACCAAGTTCAAGATCTAGTAGACCAAAATTTATTAACTACCAATTTATACGATTTAGACTATGCTCTTCAAAGTATGCCGAAATTTGAAGTGCCTAACTTTTTAGAAAAAGCCATTCAAAATGGTCAAGTTTTAGATGCAATTGAAGCATTAAGGATTGAGGAACGAGTGGTTTTTACTAGAAACGGACAAGCAGTTGCTGTCTATATCAATCATCCATCTAAAGAGGGTAAAATGAAACCGGAAAAAATGTTTAATCGATTAGCTGAAGGAGGGGATGATGTATGAAGGCGATTCACTTATCGTACCCACATCATGTAAGTGACCCATACGTATCTGGCCCTTATTCTTTAGCAATTGGATTTTTTGATGGTGTGCATTTAGGTCATCGAGAAGTTATAGGTCATGCCAAAAAAATAGCTAGTGAACAGGGATTGAAATTAGCAGTTATGACATTTGATCCTCACCCATCAATTGTCCTTGGGAAAAGAAATGAAAAAGTGTTTTATATTACACCGATGGATCAAAAGTTAGAATTGCTAGAGTCAATGGGAGTGGATACAACATTTGTGGTTCGTTTTACTTCTGATTTTGCACAACTTACACCTGAAAGTTTTGTACACACTTTTATCCGTCAATTGCACGTAAAACATGTCACAGCTGGATTTGATTTTACTTTTGGTGCTTTTGGCAAAGGCAATATGGAGAGTATGAAAGCATTAGCAAATCATGAATTTCAAGTATCGGTTGTTGAGAAAAAATCTGATAGCAGTGAAAAAATCAGTTCAACTCGTATTCGCCAAGCATTAACAGAGGGGAATATGGAGAAGGTTCATGAATTATTGGGCAGACCTTTTCAAATTCCTGGGATCGTTGTTCATGGGGACAAGAGAGGTCGTCAAATTGGTTTTCCAACAGCGAATATACAAGCAAAAGAAGGCTCTTACATCCCAGCAACAGGTGTATATTCTGTTAGAATGTTAGTTCAAGATGAATGGGTGGATGGCGTCTGTAATGTGGGCTATAAGCCAACATTCAAAAATCTCAATGAAAAAAGATTAACAATTGAAGTGCATTTATTTAATTTTGATAAAAATATTTACGGGGAAGAAGTTTACGTTGATTGGTATCACCATATACGAGATGAACGCAAATTTGATGGGATTGACTCGCTGAAACAGCAAATTGAGAAGGACAAGCAAATTGCAATATCATTACTTCAAGTGGGAATCTAACAGTTGCATAACAACAGGAACTATGCTAAAATTTTTAAGTGCATAGAGATATGCTTAACCGTTGCTTGGCAGTGCGAATCACCAACGCTTGCTCGGTAATTGGGGATATTATGAGAGTATTGGAGGTGAACCGGATGGCAATTACACAAGAACGTAAAAACGAACTTATCGCTGAGTACCGTACTCATGAAAGCGACACTGGTTCTGCAGACATTCAAATCGCTGTGTTAACAGAAGAGATTAACAACTTGAACGAACATTTACGTACACACAAGAAAGATCATCACTCACGTCGTGGTCTATTCAAAATGGTAGGACGTCGTCGTAACTTGTTAAAATACTTACGTGAAAACGAAGTATCACGTTACCGTGACTTGATTGCAAAACTTGGTTTACGTCGATAAGATGCATTTTAGTGAAAGCGGGATTCGTCCCGCTTTTTCTTTATGTTCAAAAAGTTTTACCTCTCAATGACATTATATAAAAATTTTCGCATGAGAAGCACTTTTTTGATACACTACTAATGATACATACAACTAAATTTTATAGGATTTTTAGTACGAGAGGAGTTCATTCAATGAACGAAAAACAAATTTTTAATTTCGAATGGGCAGGTCGTCCATTACAAGTAGAAGTAGGTAAATTTGCGAAACAAGCAAATGGAGCTGTAATGGTTCGTTATGGCGATTCGACCGTTCTTTCAACGGCAACAGCTTCAAAACATCCTAAGCCTTTAGACTTCTTCCCACTAACATGTAACTATGAAGAGCGTCTATACGCCGCTGGGAAAATTCCAGGTGGTTTCATTAAACGTGAAGGACGTCCATCAGAAAACGCAGTATTGACAAGTCGTCTAATTGACCGTCCAATCCGTCCTTTATTCCCAGATGGCTTCCGTAATGAAGTTCAAGTTATTTCAATCGTTATGTCGGTTGACCAAGATTGCACAACTGAAATGGCAGCAATGTTAGGATCATCTTTAGCATTATCCGTTTCTGATATTCCTTTCGATGGCCCAATTGCTGGCGTACAAGTAGGATTAATTGATGGTCAATTTATCACGAACCCGACTCAAGCTCAATTGGCTGTGAGCACGATTGATTTAATTGTGGCAGGTACAAAAGATGCAATTAACATGGTGGAGGCAGGAGCTCTTGAAGTGCCTGAGGAAGTGATGTTGGAAGCAATGATGTTCGGTCACGAAGAAATCAAGAAGTTGATTGCTTTCCAAGAAGAAGTAGTTGCGGCAATGGGGAAAGAAAAAACAGACATTAAACTTTATGAGCTTGATGCTGATTTGTCTGCAGAAATCAAAGCCGTTTGTGAAACGAAATTAAACAGTGCCATTCAAGTATATGAAAAACATGCACGCGAATTAGCGATAAATGAAGTAAAAGACGAAGTAGTAGCGACATATGTTGAACAAGAAGCAGATGAAGCAAAACTTAAACAAGTTCGCCAAATTTTAGATAAAATGGTGAAAGAAGAAGTTCGTCGATTGATTACTGAGGATAAAGTCCGTCCAGATGGCCGTAAATTAGATGAAATTCGTCCATTATCTTCTGAGACAGGCATCTTACCTCGTACGCATGGTTCAGGGTTATTTACTCGTGGACAAACTCAGGCGCTTAGTATTGCTACTTTAGGTGCTTTAGGTGATGTTCAAATCATTGATGGGTTGGGGATTGAGGAGTCAAAACGTTTCATGCATCATTACAACTTCCCACAATTCAGTGTAGGGGAGACAGGACCTATTCGTGGACCAGGTCGTCGAGAAATTGGGCATGGTGCTTTAGGAGAACGTGCACTTGTGGCAGTGATTCCTGATGAAAAAGAATTCCCGTATACAATACGTGTAGTTTCTGAGGTATTAGAATCTAACGGTTCAACGTCTCAAGCAAGTATTTGTGCATCAACTCTTGCAATGATGGATGCGGGTGTACCACTTAAAGCTCCGGTTGCTGGAATTGCAATGGGTCTAATTAAACGTGGTGATCAATATTCTGTCCTATCAGATATACAAGGGATGGAAGATCACTTAGGAGATATGGACTTTAAAGTTGCAGGAACTGCTAAGGGTGTAACAGCTCTTCAAATGGATATTAAAATTGATGGATTATCTCGCAACATTTTAGAAGAAGCATTGACTCAAGCTAAAATTGGTCGTATGCATATTTTAGATAGCATGATTGCCACAATTGCAGAGCCGCGTACTAAATTGTCTCAATATGCACCGAAAATTATCATGATTAAGATTAACCCTGATAAGATCCGTGATGTGATAGGACCAGGCGGCAAACAAATTAATAAAATTATTGATGAAACAGGTGTTAAAATTGATACCGAGCAAGATGGGACTATTTACATTTCTTCCATCAATGAGGAAATGAATACTCGTGCGAGAGAAATCATTGAGAGCATCGTGCGTGAAGCTGTTGTTGGCGAATACTACATGGCTAAAGTTAAACGAATTGAAAAATTCGGTGCTTTCCTTGAAATCTTCCCAGGTAAAGATGGACTACTTCATATTTCAGAAATTCAAGACGAGCGCACAAAAGCGGTTGAAGATGTATTAAAACTTGACGATGAATTATTTGTGAAAGTAATTGAAATCGATAACCAAGGTCGTGTGAACCTGTCTCGTAAAATTGTAGTGAAAGAAGAAAAAGAAGCTGCTGAAAAAGAACAAGCTTAATTATAAACAAATAAAAAGGTTGCCTACTGTGTGTATGGCAACCTTTTTTCTCGAAAGTATGGGGGCATAAATTATCGTGTTACAAAAAAGAACAAGTCAAAATGGTGTACGTATTGTTTTCGAACATATTCCGCATGTCCGCTCAGTTGCAGTAGGTGTATGGGTGCATGTAGGTTCGAGGAATGAAACTCAAAAAGAACATGGTTTAACACATTTCATTGAACATATGCTTTTTAAAGGGACAGCAACTCGCTCTGCTCGACAAATTGCAGAAGAATTTGATCGTATTGGCGGTTATGTCAATGCTTTCACATCTAAAGAACAAACTTGCTACTATGCAAAAGTATTAGATCATCATGCGAAGCATGCCATTTCGGTGTTAGCAGATATGTTCTTTCACTCTCAATTTGATGAACAAGAACTTGAAAAAGAACGTCAAGTCGTGCTAGAAGAAATATCGATGGTTGAAGACACACCAGATGATGATGTTCATGAACAACTATGGAACGTGATGTATCCAAATCAACCTCTTGGCGCATCCATTTTAGGAACGAAATCATCTCTTGAAACGTTTAATAAAGATTCAATTCTACAATTTATGGACCATCACTATCGCCCTGAACATATTGTTATTTCCGTTGCAGGCAATATTCCAGAAGGCCTAATTGACTATATCGACTCACTGTTTGGCCAATTTACAACTAGTTCAGTAGCGCCACAACGTAATTTGATGGATACACCAGTTTTCAACTCGGGTCAGTCACATAAGACGCGCGATACTGAACAAGGTCACTTATGTCTAGGTTATCCAGGCTTGGGAATAAAAGATAAACATATTTATGATTTAGTGGTCCTCAATAATATTTTAGGGGGCAATATGTCCTCTCGACTTTTCCAAGAAGTTCGTGAAGAAAAGGCATTGGCCTATTCTATCTTTTCTTACCATTCCTCTAATGAAGATTCAGGGTCGCTTGTGATATATGGTGGCACTTCACACAATCAACTACAAAAGTTACAAGATACCATTCATGAAACCATTCAAAAAGTAGTTGAGGATGGGGTAACAGATACTGAAGTGAACAATGCAAAAGAGCAATTAAAAGGGAACTTAATGCTCGGGTTAGAAAGTACGAATGCACGAATGAATCGAAATGGGAAAAATGAATTAATCTTTAATGAACATAAAACGTATGATGAAGTATTACATTCAATTGATGAAGTGCATATTCATCAGGTTCAAAAACTTGTAACCGATATATTCACGCATCAACCAGCAATATCAATCATTACGCCTACTAAAGACAATCCACAGTGATTGTCTTTTTATTTTGAACATGTTTTTCTCTCTTTGCATATATTTAAAAAGATGAATATGGAGGAGGAGTCTTATGTTGTTATCAGAAATGGCAGCCAAAGAGTTAATTCAAATTGAAGATGGTAAACGGTTTGGATTGCTAGCTGATACAGAATTACTTTTTGAACCTGCAAGTGGTAAAATCATTGGATTTCAAATACTAAAAGAATATGGTACTAGACCTTTTAAGTCAAAATCATCACATCAAAACGTCTATATTGCCTGGGAAGATATCATTCTAATTGGTGAACATCGAATTCTTTTTACGAAAACATCTCACTTACATGCGGAACAAACCATATGAAAAATTTTAAGTGGTGTGTTATTGGAATAGATCCACGAATGGAAAAACTTTCTATCCTACTAAAGCGAGAAAATATTGACGTGTTATATTTAAAAACGAAAGCGTGGAGTTATCAAGTTGAAAGGGATATCTGTTCATTTCAACCGGATATCATGGTCTTTCCAATACAACCTCTGGAAATTGTAACGGACAAAATTGAAATAGAATTATTCTCTTCCTTAACAAAATGTTTTGTCGGGAAATTATCTCCTGGTTGGGCAAATTTTTTTGACGGGTTAAGACTCGATGTTGAACCATACCTTGAAAATGAACAATTTATTTGGTTAAATGCGAAGTTAACTGCCGAAGGATTTATTGCGGCTTATTATTTAGAGGAACATGAAACAGTAGCAGGGAAACAATTTATGATTGCTGGATTCGGACGTGTTGCAAAATTACTTGCTGCACAACTAAAACGAATGGATGCCCACCCGCTAATTGTTGTAAGATCTCCATTTCAAATAGCAGAAGCCCAAGCGATGGGATACGATACAAAAAAGTTAGAGTATGTGATTTCGTGTGAGCAATCAATATTTGTAAATACAATTCCTGCGAAATGGTTAACGGAAGACTATCAAATGCTGTTAACTTCATGCCAACGATTTTACGATATCGCATCTGCTCCAGGTTGTTTAGCATTGGAGGGGAACTATTCAAATATCTATAGATTGCATACTTCATTACCAGGACAATTCCTAAAAGAGGATGCTGCCAAATTGCTTTTCACAAGTTTAACCGAGTCTGTAAAAAAAATATGAGGAGGAACGGTGTGTTAGAAGGTAAAAGAATTGGGTTAGGAATAACAGCCTCACATTGTACGTATGAAGAAGTAGTACCAAAAATTACACTGTTAAGAGAACAAGGAGCAACAGTGGTACCGATCGTTTCACATTCAGTATTGGTTGCTGCGACAAGGTTTGGTACCGGAGATGAATGGGTGCGTAAAATTGAAGAAGCTGCGGGTGCAAAAGTAATTTCTACCATTGCAGAAGCTGAGCCACTAGGTCCAAAAGCACCGCTAGATTGTATGGTGATTGCGCCGATGACGGGCAATTCAATTAGCCGATTAGCAAATGCGGCAACTGATTCACCAGTTCTAATGGCCGCTAAAGCGACCATGCGAACTGGTCGCCCTGTAGTTCTCGGCATCTCTACAAATGATGCGCTAGGGTTAAATGGTGTAAATATCATGAAGTTAATAAATGCCAAATATATCTATTTCATCCCTTTCGGACAGGATGATCCCTTTAAAAAGCCAAACTCCCTTATCTCCGACTTTAATTTAATCGTCCCTACGATTGTTCAAGCAATGGCTCACCAACAACTTCAACCTCTTTTAATCCAACACAAATAATCCGATTAATTTTCATGCACATTCACGCAAGAATATGATACAATACCGACATTATGATGATTTAGTTGCTTAAAGGGAGTGAGTATTGTGGATAAAAGATACACAGTAGCTGTCGTCGGTGCCACCGGTGCAGTAGGAGAAAAAATGATGGATCAACTGGAGAAAAGAAATTTTCCCATTCAAGAGATCAAGTTCTTAGCTTCAAAACGTTCAGTTGGGAAAAGTATAGAATTCAATGGACAGTCATATAAAATCGAAGAAGCAACTCCTGAAGCATTTGAAGGGGTAGATATTGCGTTGTTTAGTGCTGGGGGTTCTGTTTCCAAGGTTTTAGCACCCGAAGCCGCAAAACGTGGTGCAGTCGTTATTGATAATACGAGTGCCTTTCGTATGGATGAAAATATCCCGCTGGTTGTTCCAGAGGTGAACCGACAAGACCTGAAATTACATTCAGGCATTATTGCAAATCCTAATTGCTCAACGATTCAAATGGTTTGTGCTCTACAACCCATTAAAGAAGCATTTGGACTAAATAACGTGATTGTTTCAACGTATCAAGCAGTATCAGGTGCAGGTGCAGTTGCGGTTAATGAGTTACAAGCGCAAACTCAAACCTTTGGAGAGACAAAAACTGCCAAAGCCAGCGTCTTACCTGTTAAAAGTGGTCAAACACATTACCCAATTGCATTTAATGCAATTCCACAAATTGATACATTCGATGATAATGGCTTTACGTTAGAAGAAATGAAAATGATTAATGAGACAAAGAAAATTATGCATATGCCAAATCTTTCCGTTGCGGCAACATGCGTTCGATTACCTGTCGTATCCGGACATTCTGAATCTGTCTATATTGAAGTAGAAAAAGAAGGTCTGAGCGTATCAGATATTCGCTCCATTTTGGAATCGGCAAAAGGTATCAAAGTTTTAGATAACCCAGCAACACAAGAATATCCAATGCCTCTATTTGCTGAAGGACAAGATGAAGTTTTTGTGGGTCGTATTCGAAAAGATTTATCGAATGATAAAGGGTTCCATATGTGGATTGTTGCAGACAATTTATTAAAAGGGGCAGCACTTAACTCCATTCAAATTGCAGAAGCAATGATTGAAGATGGGCTCATTTAAAAGGGGAGATTTTTATGAATATAGGACGCGTATCTACAGCAATGGTCACACCATTTTTACCCGACGGCACCATTCATTTTGAAATGGTTGCAAAATTAATTGAACATTTAATTGCAACGGGTACTGATTCTATCGTAGTGTGTGGCACTACAGGGGAATCGCCTACTTTAACCAATCAAGAGAAAGCTGACCTCATTCGTTTTACTGTTGAGTCGGTTAATGGACGTGTGTCTGTCATTGCAGGGACAGGAAGTAACAATACGGCTGCTTCCATCGAATTAACTAAACTTGCTGAACAAGCAGGTGTAGACGGCATTATGCTAGTTACTCCGTATTACAATAAACCGGATCAAAACGGAATGCTTGCTCATTTTAAAGCAATTGCGAATAAAACAGATTTACCTGTTTTGCTATACAACATTCCTGGAAGATCTGTTGTAAATATGTTACCTGAAACTGTTTTAGAATTAAGTAAAGTAGAAAATATTAAGGCGATAAAAGAAGCAAGTGGTAATTTAGAACAAATGACCGACATTTTATCAATAACTGCTGAAGACTTTGAGGTTTATAGTGGGGATGATGGGTTAACTTTACCGTTACTTGCAATTGGCGGATCTGGCATCATCTCGGTTGCATCGCATATTGTTGGAACGGATATCCAAAAAATGATTCGTGCTTTTGAAGCGGGTCAACATGCTGAGGCTGCAAAAATCCATCAAGCCTTACTCCCATTAATCCGTGCTTTATTTGCAAAACCTAACCCAGTCCCAGTGAAATATGCATTAACCAAATTAGGTCTGGATACGGGCTCAGTACGGCTTCCTCTAATTGGTATGACGAATGATGAACAACAAATTTTCGATCAAATTTGGGCAGAATATCTTGAAAAACAAAAAAGCTTTACATGAATTTTAAAAGGTCAGTATGAAACTGGCCTTTTTTTGTTTGTACTGTTGTGATACGTCCCGTATAATGATTAGTAGTGGATGTTGATCGGGTATATTTTTAGGAGGAAAGCACGTGACAAAAATTAAAAATGAAAACATACGAATTATCCCGCTCGGAGGAGTAGGGGAAATCGGCAAAGCAATGTATGTCGTAGAAATTGATGAAGAAATCTTTGTTGTCGACAGTGGACTAATGTTCCCAGAAGATGAAATGCTTGGAATTGATATTGTTATTCCTGATGTAACTTACTTAGAAGAAAATAAAGCACGAGTAAAAGGAATCTTTCTGACACACGGTCATGAAGATGCAATTGGCTCAATTTCATACTTATTAAATAAAATTCATGCTCCGGTATATGGATCACGTTTAACGATTGCTCTAGCAAAAGAGCACCTCAAGGACTTACCAGCAGCTCAACCTGTGAAATTCTTTGAAGTTACAAACAGAAGTCGTATGAACTTTAAATCGACTCATGTAACATTTTTCCACACAACACACAGTATTCCAGATTCATTAGGCATTGTATTCCATACTTCTGAAGGAGCAATTGTCCATACTGGAGAATTTAAATTCGATCAATCTGCTAAAGGGAGCTATCGTCCAGATATCGCTAAAATGGCTGGCCTTGGTGAAGAAGGGGTATTTATTTTAATGTCGGACTCGACAGAAGCAGAACGCCCGGGTTATACCACTTCTGAATCAGTGATTGAAGAACAATTGTCTGAAACATTCCACGGTGCAAAAGGACGCATTCTAGTATCGGTTTATTCATCAAACTTTATTCGGATTCAACAAGTATTTGATACAGCAATTGAATCTCGTCGCAAAGTTGCGGTTGTTGGTAAAACATTGGAAAATGTTTTTGAAATTGGGAAACGTTTAGAGTACTTGAAAATCAATGATGATACGTTAATTTCAATAAAAGATATTGGGAACTATGCAGATGATGAAGTAGTCATTATTGTTTCAGGTAATCAAGGTGAACCATTAGAAGCGTTAGAGAAAATGGTTAGAAAACACCATCGTGATGTCAAAATAAAAGAATCAGATACCGTACTAATCACATTCACACCATCACCTGGGATGGAAGTGACCATGTATAAAACCATGAACCAATTAGCTAAAGCTGGTACTAAAGTGTTAACAGCTAGTAAAAAAGTGCATGTCTCTGGGCACGGTAGTCAAGAAGACTTAAAAATGATGTTAAATTTAATGAAGCCTAAATACTTTATTCCGATACAAGGGGAATACCGTATGCTGATGGCTCACTCAAAACTCGCACAATCTACTGGTTTATCAAAAGCCCAAATATTCATTGCAGATAAAGGTGACATTGTAGAGTATAAGAGTGGGAAAATGCGTATGAGTGGTCGAGTACAAGCTGGGAATGTCCTCATTGATGGTATTGGCATCGGAGATGTAGGAAACATCGTATTGCGTGATCGTAAACTTTTGTCACAAGATGGTATATTCATTGTTGTCATTACGTTAAATCGTGCACAAAAGAAAATTGCCTCTGGTCCAGAAATTTTATCAAGAGGATTTGTCTATGTACGTGAGTCTGAACAATTGATGGACGAGTCTACAGAACTTGTGAAAAAGATTGTTGAAAAGTATGTAAGCAAAGAAACTTTCGAATGGACAAATATCAAGCAAGAAATTCGTGATACATTAAATTCTTATTTATATCAAAAGACAAAACGACGTCCGATGATAATTCCAATTATCATGGAATATTAAGGTAAAAAAGCGGAAGGGTTTCCTCGCCATATGTACCGGCGGGAAATCCTTTTTCTTTCATAAGGAAAGAAGGTGACAGAGTTGGCAAAAAAAAAGAAAAAAGTGATTAAAAAACCAAAACCGAAAACTACACATCCACTTGTGTATGAAATTTTAGGTCTATTATTAATTGGACTGGGCATTATCATTTATTTTGAATTAGGATCGGTTGGTTTTGCATTGTCGTCTGTTGCTCGCTTCTTCTTTGGAGATTTTCACAAAGCAGTCCCATTCTTAAGTATTGTAGTTGCACTAATGATGATGATTAACCGATCCCTTCCTGGTTTGAAAAATCGAATCATGTTAGGTTTTCTTAGTATTCTTGCAAGCATGACAGTCTTTAGTCATTTATTTTTGTTTGAACGATTATTTCAAGGTGGAGCACTAGTCAGTGATTCAGTTTTGCTTGAAACATGGCGCATATTAATTGAAAGTAATGGAATTTATAGCCGAGAGCAGTCTTTAGGTGGTGGGATGATGGGGGCATTTTTGTTTGCTACATTTCACGTTTTATTTGATTCGGGAGGATCGAAAATTGCCGCTGGCTTGCTCTTTATTATTGGCATGATTTTACTTACGGGAAAAGCACTTGTACCTATTCTTGTAAACCAATTTCATCATTTGGGTAAAAAGTGGGGCAATGGATTCGTTCAAATGAAAAAAACCAAAACTTCTGCGGTCCCTAAAACGACTAGAAGAAGTGAAAAGCGGAAAAAATCCGCTCAATCAGCTGCAGCAACACAAGAAATTGAAGTTGCGACAACTCTCAATGAACCAGAGCAAGAGCATTCTTCACCAATTATTTCTGCTTTTACAGAAAGAGCTGATAAAATAGTAGAAATAGAAGCTGAATCGCAATCAATCATAAAACCTGAATCGGAACCTGTACAAAAACCAAAAATGGATTCATCAGGTGAAATAAGTGAAAAAACATTTGATTCAGTATCAGAAGTAGTGCTTGAAAATAAAGATTATCAACTTCCAACGTTAACTTTATTAAATGCGCCACCTTATAGTGATCAAAGCGGAGAATATTCTTTAATCCAAGCAAATGCGAAAAAATTAGAAAAGACTTTTCACAGCTTCGGTGTTAAAGCTCGAGTAACACAAGTACATTTAGGTCCTGCTGTAACAAAATATGAAGTTTTACCTGATACTGGGGTTAAAGTTAGTAAAATTGTCAGCCTTAGCGATGATTTAGCATTAGCTCTAGCAGCAAGAGATATTCGGATTGAAGCGCCAATACCAGGTAAATCAGCGATAGGCATAGAAGTTCCAAACCAAGAAGTTGCGATTGTTAGCTTACGAGAAGTACTCGAAGCAAAAGAAAATAATAAACCGAATGCCAAATTAATGATTGGGCTTGGTCGAGATATTACAGGGGAAGCCGTTTTAGCTGAGTTAAATAAAATGCCGCACTTATTAGTTGCTGGTTCAACGGGTAGTGGGAAGAGTGTCTGTATTAATGGAATAATTGTCAGTATCATTATGCGAGCAAAACCACACGAAGTAAAAATGATGATGATTGACCCGAAAATGGTGGAATTAAATGTATACAATGGAATCCCACATTTATTAGCACCGGTTGTAACTGATCCGAGAAAAGCATCGCAAGCTCTTAAAAAAGTGGTTTCCGAAATGGAACGAAGATATGATTTATTTTCTCATACTGGGACTCGAAATATTGAAGGGTATAATGATCACATTCAAAATTGGAATGAAGAAAATGAAGAGAAACACCCTAAACTTCCATACATCGTCGTTATTGTAGATGAATTAGCCGATTTAATGATGGTGGCATCTAATGATGTAGAAGATTCAATCACTCGGTTAGCACAAATGGCGCGTGCAGCAGGAATTCACTTGATTATTGCGACCCAAAGACCTAGTGTCGATGTGATTACAGGGGTCATTAAAGCTAATATTCCATCAAGAATTGCATTTGCAGTATCCTCTTCAATCGACTCACGTACGATATTAGATATGGGTGGAGCAGAAAAATTATTGGGTAGAGGAGATATGTTATTTTTAGCAGCGGGTGCTTCCAAACCAGTTCGTGTTCAAGGAGCCTTTTTATCCGATCAAGAAGTCGAAAAAGTAGTAGACTTTGCTATTGAACAACAAAAAGCTCAATACCAAGATGATATGATTCCAACTGAAGTTGAAGAAGTTTCAACAGATGAACAAACAGATGATATTTATGATGATGCGGTACAGCTAGTCACTGAAATGCAAACGGCATCAGTCTCACTCTTACAGAGGAGATTCCGTATAGGTTATTCTCGAGCTGCGCGAATTATCGATCAAATGGAAATGCGTGGTGTTGTTGGAGCTTATGAAGGTAGTAAGCCAAGGCAAGTGCTCCAGAGTAAACAAGAAGATATTTGATAATAAAGGTAAATATTACAAGAGTATTTCAAGTGTATTACAGAAATGTTAAGAGTTTTACGAATCTTTATGTTTTTCGCTAAAAATCTATTTATTTAAACAAATAAAAGTGGTATAGTATGTCTGATTAGTAGGAAAGTTTTACATCAGATGTCCGATCTCTACTGTTGGTGGTGGTTCTTGTGTCAATCAAAACAGATCATCGTCATTTGTATCTCCAAGTGATTGATCGCCTTAAAGACGATATTGTGAAAGGTGTATTTCAAGAGAAGGAAAAACTACCTTCAGAATTTGAATTAGCCAAATCACTTGGAGTCAGTCGTGCAACACTTCGTGAAGCACTTAGACTGTTGGAAGAAGAAAATGTCATCGTCAGACGACACGGAGTAGGTACATTTGTGAACCCAAAACCGATATTCACCTCAGGTATTGAGCATTTATCAAGTGTATCATCAATGATTCGTGGAGCGGGTATGGAACCTGGAACTATTTATTTGAGTTCTATGGAAGCGCTACCAAATGATGAGGATGTTAAGCGCTTTCATTGCAATGAAGACGATAATATCATTACAATCGAACGTGTCAGAACGGCAAATGGTGAACCTGTCGTATATTGTGTGGACAAAGTACCCACAAAGTATTTGCCTCTTGATTTCTTAAGTAGGCAAGAAGGGTCGATATTCACAGCAATAGAGGAATCTGGAGAAATACGGGTAACTCATGCTGTTACATTTATAGACCCAACAGGTTATCACGAAATGGCATCACCGATACTGGAATGTGAACCAGAAACGGCGTTACTAGTTCTGAAGCAGGTACATTATGATGACAATGATCAAGTAGTATTATATTCAAAAAACTATTTTAGAGCTGATAAATTCAGTTTCCATGTAGTGCGTAAACGGGTGTAAAACAGCAAACTTCCTGCTAATAAGAAAAAAACATTTTGGGGGGTATCAAATTGACTAAACGTAAATTCGGTTTAGCTTTATCAATGGTATTGGCAGCTAGTACAATTTTAGGTGCTTGTGGCGCTAAAAAAGAAAATGAAGGCACAACAGGTACTGACGGCGAGAAAGAAACTGGTAACTTCTCAGTAGCTATGGTTACCGATATTGGTGGAGTAGACGACAAATCATTCAACCAATCTGCGTGGACAGGTCTTCAAGCCTTTGGAAAAGCAAATGGTCTTGAAAAAGGTGATGGTGGATTTGATTACTTACAATCAGCTTCTGATGCTGACTACAATACAAACTTAAATAATTTAGTACGTCGTGACTTTGACTTAGTATTTGGGATTGGATTTTTAATGGAGTCTGCTGTCAATGAAATTGCTACGCAAAAACCAGATGCACAGCTTGCAATCATTGACTCGGTTGTAGACCAACCAAATGTTGCTTCTGTCTTATTTAAAGAGCAAGAAGGTTCTTACCTTGCTGGTGTTGCAGCTGCCTTAATGACAAAATCGAAAAAAATTGGTTTTGTTGGCGGTATGGAAATCCCAGTTATCGAGCGATTTGAAGCTGGTTTCCTTGAAGGCGTAAAAGCTGTAGATCCAAATATTGAAGTTGACGTTCAGTATACTGGAGCATTTGACAAAGCTGAACTTGGTAAAACAACTGCCAACCGTATGTATTCTTCAGGTGTAGATATCATTTTCCACGCTGCTGGTGGTACTGGTAATGGTGTATTTGCTGAAGCAAAAGAATTAAAAACTAAAGATCCAAATGCTTATGTATGGGTAATTGGTGTTGACTCTGATCAATATGATGAAGGTGCTGTAGGCGATAAAAATGTTACTTTAACTTCAATGTTAAAACGTGTAGATATTGCTGTACAAAACATTTCTCAATTAGCTATGGATGATAAATTCCCTGGTGGGGAAACTACTATTTATGGTTTAGCAGAAGAAGGTGTTGGCTTAGCTGATTCACGCGGAGCAATTCCTGAAGATGTGTTAGCTCAAATTGATGAATTCTCTAAGAAAATTGCAAGTGGGGAAATCACTGTTCCTGAAACTATCGAGTAATTAAATAGTTGAGTAATACATGATGAAGGCCGGATATCCGGTCTTTATCATGTTTAATTACCCCTTTCTAAATTAATAGATGAAAGGTTTTAACATTGAAACCTTTCCTGTATTAATTTATTTTTTTATAAAAATATTCCTTAAGGGAGTGAATAGATTGGAACACGTTATTGAAATGCTAAATATCCGTAAAGAGTTCGGGAATTTCGTAGCAAATGACAATATTACCCTTCAACTAAAAAAAGGGGAGATTCATGCTCTTCTCGGTGAGAATGGTGCAGGAAAATCTACATTAATGAACGTATTATTTGGGCTATATCAGCCAGAAGGCGGAGAAATTCGTGTTCGTGGTAAAGCTGTAAAAATTACGGATCCAAATATAGCTAATAATTTGGGCATTGGCATGGTACATCAACATTTTATGCTCGTTGAAGATTTTTCAGTGACAGAAAACATTATTTTAGGAAATGAACCAACGAATGTAGGAATGATTTCTGTAAATACTGCTGCAAAGAAAGTGAAAGAACTTTCCGAATTATACGGTTTAGATGTTGATCCACATGCAAAAATACAAGATATTTCAGTAGGTATGCAACAACGAGTAGAAATCTTAAAAACACTTTACCGTGGAGCTGAGATTTTAATATTTGATGAACCTACAGCATCTCTTACACCTCAAGAAATTACGGAATTAATACGCATTATGCGTCGACTCATCGAAGAAGGAAAATCAATCATTTTAATAACGCATAAATTAAAAGAAATCATGGATGTATCTGATCGAGTAACAATTATTCGAAAGGGTCAAGGTATTGGAACTGTAACCACTTCTGAGTCTAATCCAAATGAGCTTGCTTCTTTAATGGTTGGACGTCAAGTAGAGTTTACAACCATAAAAACGGTTGCCAATCCTTCGACGAATGTTTTAGAAATTAAAGATTTAGTTGTTACGGATTATCGTGGAATAGAGAAAGTAAAAGGGTTAAATTTAACTGTACGAAAAGGTGAAATTGTAGGAATTGCAGGAATTGATGGCAATGGGCAATCAGAACTCATTGAAGCAATTACTGGGTTGCGTAAAGTGAAAAGTGGACATGTATTCTTAAATGAAGAAGAAATTACTGGAAAACGCCCTCGAAAAATTACGGAAGCTGGTGTAGGGCATATTCCACAAGACCGACATAAACACGGACTAGTACTCGATTTTCCAATTGGACATAATATAGCGTTACAAACCTACTATACTAAACCAATTTCTAAAAATGGCATGATGAACTATGCAACGATATCTAGAATTGCAAAAGAAATCATCCAAAAATTTGATGTGCGTACGCAAGGTGATCACGAACCTGCCCGAGCATTATCTGGCGGAAATCAACAAAAAGCCATAATTGGTCGTGAAATTAACCGAAATCCAGACTTACTTATTGCTGCCTTACCTACTCGTGGATTAGATGTGGGGGCAATAGAATTTATTCACCAACAATTAATTGAACAACGTGATAAAGGAAAAGCTGTATTATTAATTTCATTTGAATTAGACGAAGTCATGAATGTCTCTGACCGTATTGCAGTTATATATGATGGACAAATTGTGGATACGCTAAATCCTCTGCAAACAAACGAACAAGAGCTTGGTTTACTAATGGCAGGTCAATCAAAAAACGGCAGCCAATCAAATCAAGTGATAGAGGAGGACCGTACAAATGTCTAATCGATTAGTAAATAATTTAGTTCCTGTCATTTCCGTCATATTGGGGTTAATCGTAGGAGCTATTGTCATGCTTGTTAGTGGATATGATCCAATATTAGGATACGCTGCCTTATGGAATGGCATATTTGGAGATGCTTACACAGTTGGAGAAACTCTTCGTCAAATAACGCCTTATATTTTAGCGGGGTTAGCAGTTGCCTTTGCTTTTAGAACCGGTCTATTTAATATAGGGGTAGAAGGTCAGTTAATCGTTGGGTGGTTTGCTGCTGCATATGTAGGATTTGCATTCGATTTACCAAAAGTAATCCACTTACCACTTGCAATACTTGCAGCAGCAGCAGCTGGGGCTTTGTGGGGTTTTATTCCTGGGTATTTAAAAGCTCGTTTTAAAGTACACGAAGTAATCGTAACCATCATGATGAATTACGTTGCTTTACATACAACGAACGCTTTAATTCGCACCGTTTCAGATGGGGGAGATAAAACGGGTGTAATCCAGCCAACAGCATCTTTAAGATCTGACTTTTTAGAAAATCTAACTGATTTTTCTCGTTTACATTATGGAATTATCATTGCATTAGCAATGGTTTTGGTAGTATGGATTATTTTAGAAAAAACGACTCGTGGATTTGAATTGAAAGCTGTTGGTTTAAATCATTATGCTTCGGATTACTCAGGAATGAATGTAAATAAAAACATAATTTTAGCCATGGTCATTTCAGGAGCTTTAGCTGGATTAGGTGGTGCAATGGAGGCTTTAGGGACCTTTGAGTATGTTTCAGTAAAAGGTGGATTTACGGGCATTGGATTTGATGGGATTGCCGTAGCACTTCTTGGAGCTAATACGCCATTAGGTGTCATTTTTGGAGCAACATTATTTGGCTCATTAAAGTATGGTGCATTAAACATGCCTAACCAGGCTGGCATTCCAGTTGAAATCGTATCAATCGTAATTGCCATCATTATTTTCTTTGTAGCCTCAGGGTATGTTATCCGTTTGTTCTTAGAACGCTTCAGCAAGAAAAAGGAGGCGAAATAACATGAGTTTTTTGGAAGTTTTATATTTTCTAGTTCCCGCAGCTATTTTTTATGCAGCGCCTCTAATTATCACTGCGATTGGTGGAGTATTTTCAGAACGTTCAGGAGTCGTTAACATTGGCTTAGAAGGACTTATGGTAGTCGGTGCGTTTGTAGGAATATTATTCAATTTAACATTTGTCCAGGTTTTTGGTGCAGGAACTGAATGGTGGGCATTGTTGGCAGCCATGATTGCAGCTGCGTTATTTTCATTATTACACGCTGTCGCAACTGTCTCTTTCCGTGCTGATCAAGTTGTATCAGGGGTTGCAATCAACTTATTAGCCATTGCTCTATGCTTATTCTTAGTTAAAATGATTTATGGTAAAGGTCAAACTGATTTTGTTCAAGAACGTTTTCTACGTTTTGATATACCTTTAGTAGAAAAAATACCTTTTATCGGACCAATGTTTTTTCAAAACGTATATGGAACGTCTATATTAGCGATTGTCATCGCTATATTGGCTTGGGTTGTCCTTTATTACACACCTTTCGGACTTCGCCTGCGTTCAGTCGGTGAGCACCCGATGGCAGCGGATACGATGGGGATTAATGTATCGCGTATGCGTTACATTGCTGTAATGATTTCGGGTGGTTTAGCTGGTATTGGAGGTGCGATTTACTCCCAATCCATTTCATTAGATTTCGGTCATTCAACAATTAATGGTCAAGGATTTATGGCGTTGGCTGCAATGATTTTTGGTAAATGGCATCCATTAGGTGCAATGGGCGCAGCTTTATTCTTTGGGTTTGCTCAAGCTCTTAGCATTGTTGGCGGATCACTTCCAATTATTAAAGAAGTACCAAGTGTGTTCTTATTAATTTTACCGTATGTCTTAACGATTCTTGCATTAGCAGGTTTCATCGGAAAAGCAAATGCACCAAAAGCAATTGGAACTCCTTATATAAAAGGAAAACGATAAATCTACTTCTGGGACTAGGCAATCTGCTTAGTCCTTTTTTTAACACGCTATTTGCAATCATTTGTCAGCTCCATGTATAGTGAAAGATATGGTATGGCATATTAAAGAGATAGGGGGGATTTCGATGTTTCAATCCATCGAGTTACAACAAGGCATTCATCTACATATTCGGCCAACTGATCAATTTAAAACTGTGAATTTTTCTTTTAAATTTAAACAACTATTAACAAATCAATCTGCTTCTGAACGTTCAGTCCTTGCGAATGTATTATTACACAGTAATGAGAATTATCCATCCAATCCTGCATTTCGTAGTTATTTAGACGAACTTTATGGGACAATCATGTACTTGGATTCAAGTAAAAAGGGAAGTTTTCATACAATTACCATGCTGGCTGAATCAGTAAACGATCAATATTTGTCTACTTCCGGAGTGCTTGATCAAGTATTAAATTTATTACAATCCGTTTTATTCCGGCCAAATTTTGAACAAGGAACGTTTAGAGAAGCAATTGTAAATCGAGAAAAAGATACGGTTATTCAACGCATTGAATCACTATATGACGATAAAACTCGATATGCACAACAACGACTAGTTGAAATAATGCGCCCGAATCATCCAGCATCCATTGGTGCCAACGGAACTATTGAAGAAGTTTCTGCGATAACTAGCGATTCTTTATTAAAAGCGTATAAAAAAATGCTTGAAGAAGATGAGTTAGATATTTATGTTGTTGGTGATGTAAATGTTGAAGAAATGACAACTAAAATAAAACAGTTATTCCCATTCGAAGCTCGAAATGTAGAAGATGATAAAATACATCAAAATATTGAACACCCAACTATTGAACAGGATACGGTAAATGAACATCAAGAAATGAAACAAGGAAAGCTACACATAGGTTATCAGACGCCTGTATCATTTACGCATCCGGATTTTCCTAAAATGCAAATTACAAATGGAATATTTGGAGGATATCCTCATGCGAAATTGTTTATAAATGTTCGTGAAAAAGAAAGTATGGCTTATTATGTTTCAAGTTCATTCTCTTCATCCTATGGGTTAGTTTTTGTATTAGCAGGAATTGATTCAAACAAACGTGAGAAGGCGGTTCGGTTAATTGACGAGCAATTAAATGCAATGAAAGCAGGAAGTATTTCGCAAAATGAAATCGATCAAACCGTTGCAATGTTAAAAAACCAATTAAGAGAAGCTCTCGATTCAGCAAGAGGCCAAATCGAAATATATGATCAATATAAGGATCTTGATGATGTATTTTCAGTTGAAGCCTGGGTTGAAAAATGGAACGTAGTTACCATTAAAGATGTGCAAGAGATGGCGAATTCTATTACCAAACAACTCGTATATTTCTTGTCTGGAAAGGAGGAGTTGTCTCATGAAGGAGCTTAACTTTAATCAATTAGATGAGAAGCTATTTCACGAAAAAATGAATAATGGCTTAGAAGTGTACATTTTACCAAAAAAAGGGTTTTCTAAAACCTATGTTACTTTTACAACAAAGTATGGGGCGATTGATCGTACGTTTGTGCCACTTGGAGAATCTGAAAGGGTTACTGTACCGGATGGTATTGCCCACTTTTTAGAACATAAGATGTTTGAAAAAGAGGATGGAGACGTATTCCAAAAATTTAGTGGTTTTGGAGCTTCTGCAAATGCATTTACATCCTTTACAAGAACAGCTTATTTATTTTCTGCAACGGA
>JBFGKX010000002.1:0-47571 GCA_041576455.1 Paenisporosarcina sp.
GAAGTGGCAAGCCAACATGATATTACACAACCAATCTATATTGACAATGATATGACATTAACTGACGCATTTGACAATCAGTACGTGCCAGCTTACTACGTTTTTGATAAAGATGGCCAACTTCGTCACTTCCAAGCGGGCGGAAGTGGGATGAAAATGCTCGAAAAACGGGTTAACCGAGTTCTTGAGGAAATGAGAAACGCTTAAAGAGTTAGTTGAATAAAATAAAGTGCCAGTCACCAAGGATTTCGCAGAACTTTTTGTCCTGAAAATCCGCTTGGTGACTGGCACTTTTTTAATGTCCATATACACTAAAATAGCCCCATATTGAGATGGAATAATCGGGTTATTTAAAATTGAACTATACATTTAAGGAAGACAGGCATGAAATTAGCATTCTTTTGATTTAGACTTTTAAATTTTTTCCTGAAAAAATGTATTTTTGGGAAATTTCAGTCTAAAGGAGGGTGTTTTTTTATTTCGGACTTCGGTATATTTAGTATTATGTCTTTGCATCAAAGGGGGAAATAGGATGGAAATTTTCAAAAAATTGAAAGGATATTATTGGCCAAATAAACATTACTTCTTTTGGTCTTTGTTCATGCTACTTATTACATTGATAATAACAGTTGCATATCCAATTATTTTACAGCTAACGATTGACCGTGTAATTAAAGGTGAACAGTATGATTTAGCTTGGATGCTTGCGAGTGTTTTTATTGCATTAATGATTGTTAAAGGGGTAGCAACTTATATCGGTCAATATACAGGAGATATGTTTGGCATTCGGTCCGTGTTTGAATTGCGTAATGCACTATATGAAAAGTTACAACGATTGCCATTTACTTATTATGATAATGCCAAAACAGGTGACTTAATGTCACGTTTAACGGCTGACGTAGAAAGTTTTCGATTTTTCTTATCATTTGGTTTCGTGGAGTTATTTCGATTACTATTTCTCGTAACTGTTTCTTTAGGTGTGATGTTTTACTACTCTGTTCCGTTAACATTTGTGTCGATGGCGGCCATGCCTTTATTAATTATTGCAGTGTTCCGTTTCGATAAACTTGTTCACCCTGCATTTCGAGATATTCGAAAGTCATTTGGGAAGTTAAACACTAATGTTCAAGAAAACATAAGTGGAATTCATACAGTTAAATCACTTTCTCGTGAATCATTTCAAATTAATAAATTTAATGATTCAAATGGAGAGTATAAAGATCGATATCTTTTTACTTCAGAGATTTGGGCGAAGTATTTTCCAGTCATGGAGTTTTTAGGCAATATTAGCATTGTCTTTTTATTTGGGTATGGTGGTTATCTAGTGATGGATGAGCAAGTGACTGTTGGCGAACTGGTAGCGTTTTATAGTTTACTTGGATACATCATTTTCCCGATTATGAATTTAGGTTTTACCATTAATCTCTTTTCTCAATCAAAGGCTTCAGGGGAGCGTTTACTTGAAGTTCTAGAAGCGAATGAACCCATTTACTCAAAAGACAATGCAGTTGACGGTTCATTCATAAAAGGCCATGTGAGTTTTCAAGATGTCACACTTCAATATCGTAAAGAAGACCAGGTGGCTTTAAATCATGTCAATTTGACAGTTGAAGCAGGAAAACGAATTGGTTTAATCGGAGCAACTGGATCAGGAAAAACTAGCTTAACGCAATTATTAACTCGTTTTTATGAGCCAACATATGGCGAAGTTAAGATTGACGGCATCTCTGTTGCTGACTATTCATTAGCATCATTACGCGCTCAAATCGGATTTGTTTTACAAGAATCATTTTTATTTTCATCTTCTATTAAGGCTAATATATCTTATGGGCGTCCAGATGCTACTATGGAAGAAATTATTGATGCAGCAAAACGAGCAAATGCCCATGAATTTATTATGGAATTGCCTGAAGAATACGATACGATGCTCGGAGAGCGTGGACTAGGTTTATCAGGTGGTCAAAAACAACGAATTGCAATTGCACGTGCCTTATGTCAAAATCCAGCGATTTTAGTGCTAGATGATGCAACAAGTGCAGTAGATATGAAAACAGAATTACACATTCAACAAGCATTAGAAGAGGTCATGAAAAATCGGACGACATTTATTATTGCGCATCGAATTTCATCGGTTAAACATGTAGATGAGTTAATTGTATTAGAGCAAGGTGAAATAGTTCAACGTGGCACGCATGATGAATTAATACAGCAACAAGGATTATATAAACGAATCTATGACATTCAATATAAAGACCAGCTCGAAAATACGTATGCTTAGAAAGGCGGAATCACCATGTCAAAACAAATTAACCCTAGTGTATTAAAACGATTCCGCTACTCTTCGGATGATGTCATTGATGCACCTTTTAACTGGTCACAACTTGCAAGGTTGTTTACGTATGTGAAACCTTATTCTCGCTCTTTATTGCCTAAGGCGTTTATTGCAGTCACCATCACAACACTCATCCGATTGCTTATCCCCATTTTGATTGGTGTATATGTTATCGACCGAGCGCTAGAAAAAAAAGATGGTCAAATGCTGTGGATTCTGGTTGGGTCTATTGCGGCCTTATACATCATCAATACAATTGCTAATCGATTCCGGATTCGATGGATGAATGAATTAGGTCAAAATGTCATATACGATTTGCGTAAGCATCTGTTTACGCATGTCCAATGGTTATCTCATCGATTCTTTGATCAAAGGTCAGCTGGATCAATTCTAGTACGAATCATGAATGATATTAACTCACTTCAAGAACTTTTTACAAACGGAGTAATCAATTTGTTAATGGATATTCTTTTGCTTTTAGGTGTTCTAATTATATTGTTCACGCTAAGTCCTCCATTAGCTTTAGCCGTTCTGGTCATTTTGCCGATGATGTTTTTTATCTCCACAACACTTAGAAAAAATATACGTCGATCATGGCAGGATGTACGTATGAAACAAGCTAAAATAAATTCTCACTTAAATGAAAGCATTCAAGGGATGCGTATCACACAATCATTTACACAAGAAAATGAAAATATGGCTTTTTTCAATGGAATCAATGAAGAAAGTTATGAATCATGGCGTCAAGCGACAAAAAAGAATTCCATGTTCCGGCCTTTTGTAGAAATGACAAATGCGATTGGTTCAGCGGTCTTGATTATATATGGAGCTTTTCTAATTAAAAATGGACAGCTAGATCTCGGTGCGTTTGTTGCATTTGCATTTTATTTAGGTATGTTTTGGGAACCAATTTCTCGATTAGGAATGGTGTACAATCAACTTTTAATGGGTATGGCTTCTTCTGAGCGGATTTTTGAATTTTTAGATGAACAGCCTTTAGTTCATGAGAAAACAAATCCGATAAAAATCAAGCAACTACAAGGCCATATCAAATTTGAAAATGTTCAATTTGGATATGAGATAAATAGATTAGCCTTAAAGGGAATTTCGATTGACATGAAAGCGGGAGAAACGGTTGCACTTGTGGGACATACAGGATCTGGAAAAACAACAATCGCCAATCTGGTCTCACGTTTTTATGACCCTACTGCGGGTGTAGTGAAAATGGATGATATCGATATTCGTGAATTATCCTTAAGTGCGTTGCGGGAACAAATTAGTATCGTACTTCAAGAGACATTTATTTTCTCTGGTACGATTCGCGATAATATTCGCTTTGGGAACCCCCATGCAACGGATGAACAAGTAATTAATGCAGCCCAAGCAGTTGGTGCAAATCGATTTATTGAACGATTATCAAATGGGTATGATACCGAAGTAGAAGAACGAGGTAGCATCTTATCTGTTGGCGAAAGACAATTACTTTCGTTTGCAAGAGCCCTTCTTGCGAATCCAAGAATTATAATATTAGATGAAGCGACAGCATCGATTGATACAGAAACAGAAGTGCAAATTCAAAAAGCATTACGCACATTATTGAAAAACCGTACGGCAATAATGATTGCTCATCGGCTATCAACGATACGAGAAGCTAATCAAATTATTGTTTTAGAGCAAGGGAGAGTCCTTGAATCCGGCAATCATGATTCTTTAATGAAAGATAAAGGTCATTATCACCAACTGGTCATGTCGCAATTTGCTGAAGCTGTAAAATGAGTTTGAGCGGGTATAAAAGTTGTGATACACTATGTCCATTCGTTCCGTTACGGAGGTTGAAAGATGAAGAAAGAATTCGTAGTTATAGGGTTAGGTCGGTTTGGTGGAAGTATCGTTCGTGAACTTGTGGAACAAGGTGCTGACGTAATGGCCATCGATAAATTTGCTGATCGTGTTGATGAATTTGCATCAGTGGCAACACAGGCAATTGTGGCAGACACGACAGATGAATCAGTCTTAAAATCTCTCGGTATTCGAAATTTTGAACATGTAATTGTAGCAATTGGTGAGGATATTCAATCTAGTATTTTAACAACATTAATGTTAAAAGAAATAGGGGTAAATAAAATCACAGTTAAGGCTCAAAACGATTATCATGAAAAAGTGTTAAGAAAAATTGGTGCCGACCAAGTCGTCCATCCTGAACGCGATATGGGCATTAGAATCGCCAACAACATGATGACTAACAATGTACTGGATTATTTAGAGCTATCAGATGAACATTCAATAATGGAGATTAAAGCCAATGAAATATTAGCGGGTTCAACGTTAATAGACTTGGATATTCGTGCGAAATATGGCATTAACATTGTCGGAATCAAACGTGGAGAGGATATTCTTGTTTCTCCGCAAGCTGATGAAAAAATTCAAATCAATGACGTACTCATCGTCATTGGAGCAGACGCGGACATCATCCGATTTGAAAAGAAAGCCATGCACTAAGAAAAGCGAAGAAGCCTGTGCTAGCTCGACGCCGACGGTGGAAGAAGCGAATCGAAAACTAGTTTTCGGATAAGCTTCTGAAGCGAAGGTGCGAGCTGGGCTTCGAAGCTAGCCAAGAAAAGCGAAGAAGCCTGTGAATAATGCTAACCGCAGTTATGTCAATCGAAATATAAAAAAAGCTGTGCAACCGTCACAATGAGTGATGATTTGCACAGCTTTTTAAGTTTTTAAACTTCCATGATAATTGGTAGAATCATTGGACGTCGTTTAGTTTTTTCGTATAAGTAAGGCCCTAGTACGTCTGTAATTTCATTTTTTAATTCTGACCAAGGCGTTGCCTTAGATTGAATAGTCTTTTGTAAGTGACGGTTCAACATATGTTGAGCTTCATTGATCATGGCGCCCGATTCTCGCATGTAAACAAATCCACGAGAAATGATATCTGGACCAGAAACAATCTTCTGACGTTCTTGGTCAGTACTCACCACAACAATGACTAGTCCTTCTTCTGATAGAATGCGGCGATCACGTAATACGATATTGCCAATATCACCAATTCCGCTTCCATCAATATAGATATCCCCAGAAGGGATACGACCTGCAACAGACGCTTCATTTTGGCTAAGAGCTAAGACATCGCCATTTTCCATAATGAATGTGTTGTCTGGTTCTACATCACAATCAACGGCTAATTCTGTATGCATTTTAAGCATGCGATACTCACCGTGAATAGGCATGAAGAATTTAGGTTTCATTAATCGTAACATCAACTTTTGTTCTTCTTGAGAACCATGACCTGACGTATGAATGTTATTTAATGATCCATGAATTACGTCAGCTCCAGCGCGGAACAATAAATTAATTGTACGATTGACGCTTGTACGATTTCCAGGAATCGGAGAAGAAGAGAAAATGACCGTATCAGCTGGTTGAATTTGGATTTGTCGATGCGTACCATTAGCTATACGTGACAATGCCGCCATGGGTTCACCTTGACTACCAGTACATAAAATCATAACTTCATTGGCAGGTAAGCGATTTAACGATTGTGTATCCACGAAAGTTTCTTTTGGTACAGTAATGTATCCAAGTTCACGCCCAATTGTAATTGCATTGTCCATGCTACGCCCAAATACTGCAATTTTACGTCCATGATGAACTGCTGCTTCAGTAACTTGTTGCAAGCGATGAATATTTGAAGCAAATGTCGCAAAAATGATACGACCATCTACTTTACGGAAAATTTCCGACAGGCTTTCGCCCACTTTACGCTCTGACATTGTGAAGTTTGGAACTTCAGCATTTGTACTATCAGATAATAAACACAATACACCGTCACGACCGATTTCAGCCATTTTAGTTAAGTTGGCAGGTTCACCAACAGGCGTAAAGTCAAACTTGAAATCTCCAGTATGAACTACATTTCCTGGTGGAGTTTTAACAACAATTCCGTAAGCATCAGGAATACTATGCGTTGTACGGAAAAAACTTACCGAAGTTTTTCGAAACTTAATAATGTCTTCTTCAGCGATTACATGCATTTTTGTTGTACGTAATAAACCGTGCTCTTCTAATTTATTACGTAATAAACCAAGTGCAAGCTTACCACCATATACAGGTACATTTAATTGTTTAAGCAAATAGGGAATACCACCGATGTGATCTTCGTGACCATGTGTTATAAATAGACCTTTGATTTTATCTACATTTTTCACCAGGTACGTGTAATCAGGAATAACATAATCAATCCCGAGCAAATCATCTTCAGGGAATTTAATACCTGCATCTATTAAAATTATTTCATCTTGGAATTGAACACCATATGTGTTTTTACCGATTTCGCCCAGTCCGCCGAGTGCGAAAACCGCTGTTTGGTCATTCTTAACGAATTTCATGGGATTTATAATTTCTCCACTTTGTAGTTTTCACTAGCTTGTTCGTAAGATAAATGATTACCTTCAAGTAATTGAACAAACTCAATGTTATACTTACGATCCTTCAATGCAAAACGAACTTCTTGTTCAGAAGCTGCTTCAATATAAAGGCTTTTTGTGTTTTCGCGAACTGGCACTTCAAGCACGTTTTCTTGGTAATATACTTTGTAAATCATGTTTTGCTCTCCTTTTTCACGTTCATAATAATTGCATTCTCTTTATATTATCACGAGCATCTTTTAAAATAAAGAAAAGCCCCACTATTAATAGCAGGGCAAAAAATTATGCAATCGTTTTTTTCCCGAGTATGCCGCCTAAGCGTCTTAACAATTTCTTTTTGAGACGTTTTAACATGGCAAATCACTCCTTGTATATCATTATACAGAAAATTGCAAGTTTTGTAAAGAGTCTACACTTATAAACATTTCCACTATAGAAAGGAAGAGTGAATTGAAAAAAACATTATTTATTGATATTGATGGAACGCTTTACAATTCCAATAAACAACTGCCTAAGAGCGCGAAAGAAGCTGTATTAAGTGCAAAGAGAAATGGTCATACCGTATTTATCGCTACAGGACGTGCCCCATTTATGATTCGATCAGTTCTAGAAGAGTTAGAAATTGATTCTTACATCTGTTTTAATGGCCAATACATCGTTTATCAAAATGAAGTGATTGTTAATGAACATATAGATTTGGAACAACTTCAATTAGTTTCGAATTTTGCTCAACAGCATGAACATCCCATGGTATTTATGAATGCACATAAAATGGTCTCTTCTATTGAATACCACCCACATATCGAAGAGAGTATTAATACGTTGAAATTGTTACACCCAAAATATGAAGCAGATTTCTTCCTTCAACAATCTATTAATCAATCGCTTGTATTTTGTACGAAAGAAGAAGAGGAAGCTTATAAACTAAATTTCCCACAATTAAAGTTTGTCAGATGGCATCGAGTATCAGTTGATATTTTGCCTAAAGGAGTTTCAAAAGCAAATGCCATTAATTTATTATGCCAAAGGTTTAATATAGCCATTGAAGACACTATAGCGTTTGGAGATGGGTTAAATGATATCGAAATGTTAGAATCGGTCGGGTTTAGTGTTTCGATGGCGAACGGTCACGTAGAAGCATTGAAACGAGCAGATTATGTGACGGCTCACGTCGATGACGACGGTTTAGCAAAGGCAATGCATTATTTAAAGCTTATCTAAAAAGAGGTCCCCAACATTGGGGACCTCAACTTATATACGATCAAATGGAACAGCATTTGGTATATCTGCAAACGGAGTCTCTTGGTTTATGCGATCAAAAAACATCACGCCATTTAAATGATCGAGTTCATGTTGAAATGCAATTGCAGCTAACCCTTTTAGACGTAGCTTAAATTCACTTCCATCGGGATAAAACCCTTTTACAGTTATTCGTGCATATCTTGGCACATAACCTTCAATTACTCGATCAACTGACAAACAGCCTTCTCCTGATGATATATAAGTTCTTTCGACTGAGTGACTTATGATTTTCGGGTTAATCGCGACTAAACTTAACTTAGATTCATCATCTGGTAAATGAAGTGCAAACATGCGTTTTGAAACATTTACTTGAGGTGCGGCAATACCAATTCCTGGGCGTAAATCATAGAGTTCCACCATGCTGGCATCTTGACTGTTTTTTACATAGTCAAGTAAATCATGTGCCAATTTCAAGTCTTCGTCACATAGTGGAAATTTTACTTCCAACGCTTTTTGCCGCAAAGTAGGATGATCTTCGCGAACGATATCTTTCATTACAAACATCTTGGTCTTCCTTTCCGACTTTCATTCTTCTATAAGTATACCGAAGGACAGCGTGCATGCAAATGAAAAAGCAATCTTTTACTATATTGAAATTTAATACTTGAAGGTCTATAGTAGTAAAAGGTTTAGGAGGGATTCATGTGAAAAAAATGATTATGAATACAGTTCTTTCGACTACACTATTGCTATCTGCATGCTCATTAGGAACATCTACCCAAGAGCAATTATCTGATTCATTAACAAAATTATATGAAGAGGAACAAGGTTACCGAGAAGCACAAGAAAAAATGGGTGAATTAGAAAAGAAAGAACAAATAACTTTTAATTCCACGATGGAATTGACTCAAGAACAAAAAGACGAAGTTACTTTAAAAGTGAAAGAATTAAAAGATTCACTGTCTGAGCGATTGTCACTACTTAATCAAGAAGTTGAGTCGATTCATAATGCTCAAGCATCTTTAATTTCCCTAGACGAGTTAATTGAAGATACGAAAGAAGAAAAAATCAAAACGTCATTAAATAATTTAAGCAATGCATTAGAAAATCGTTATGCAGCCCATCAAGTGGTGAGTGATGAATATCGAAAGATAACGGTGTTACAAGAAGATCTTTATAATATGTTGGCGGATGAAAAAACAGAACAAAATGAACTTGAAGAGCAAGTCCAAAGAGTGAACGAGCAAAATGAAATCGTTCAATCTGCAATAGATGCCTTTAACGAGGCCACTAAAAATGTCAATAAAACAAAAGCGATTGTGTATGATAACTTAACAGAGTAAAAGTGGAACGATCTCTCATGGAGGTCGTTTTTTTGTGGAATGACGCGGATTAAGAGAGAATTATTTTGTAGTACAGATGATTATTTGTACTAGTACAGTTTCTAAAAGAGTGAATAGTTAATTAATAATAAGTTCAGATATCAGTAGAGTTCTCAATGATTGACCACAAATTTAAAGTTGAGTATACTAGTGGAGAATGAACATTGTATCACTCGATTTTTAATGATTTTTTAATACAGATATTAAAGGAGAGGTGTTAACATGGCAACAAAAAATGCCAAGAAATTAGGTCCAGTAGAAACACTTCATGCAATCGAAGAAAAGTTCGAAATGTTTCAAATTTTGAACGAAAAAGGTGAGATTGTAAACGAAGAGGCAGATCCAAATTTATCAGATGAAGAGTTAGTTGAATTAATGCACCGAATGGTGTATACGCGTATTCTTGATCAACGATCAATTTCATTGAATCGTCAAGGTCGTTTAGGTTTTTATGCGCCAACTGCAGGACAAGAGGCATCTCAACTTGCTTCCCATTTTGCTCTTGAAAAAGAAGATTTTATTCTTCCAGGATACCGTGATGTGCCTCAATTAATTTGGCATGGTCTTCCGTTATCACAAGCCTTCTTATTCTCTCGTGGGCACTTTATGGGGAATCAAATCCCTGAAGGCGTTAATGTTCTACCACCACAAATTATTATTGGTGCACAATTCATCCAAGCGGCTGGTGTGGCACTAGGGATGCAAAAACGTGGGAAAAAAGCGGTAGCGATTACTTACACTGGTGATGGTGGATCTTCACAAGGTGATTTCTATGAAGGAATTAACTTTGCAGGTGCTTTCCGATCTCCAGCCATTTTTATTGTTCAAAACAACCAATTTGCGATCTCAACACCGCGTGAATTGCAAACTGCTGCTAAAACCATTGCACAAAAAGGAATTGCAGCGGGTATTCCAAGCATTTTAGTTGATGGGATGGACCCATTGGCAGTTTATGTTGCGACTCGTGATGCTCGTGAACGTGCTGTTAATGGTGAAGGACCTTCATTAATTGAAACATTATGTTACCGTTATGGACCTCATACAATGGCTGGTGACGATCCAACTCGTTACCGTACTTCTGATACAGATTCTGAATGGGAAAAGAAAGATCCATTGGTTCGTTTCCGCGTTTATCTAGAAGCAAAAGGTCTTTGGAATGAAGATAAAGAAAATGAAGTTATGGAGCAAGCAAAAGAAGAAATTAAAGATGCTATTAAAAAAGCCGATGCAGCTCCAAAACAAAAAGTAACAGATTTAATTGAAATTATGTACGATCCGAATGAAGAAATGCCATATCACTTAAAAGAACAATATGAATTTTACAAAGAGAAGGAGTCGAAATAACCGATGGCACAAATGACGATGATTCAAGCAATTACGGATGCACTCCGTACAGAGCTTAAGAATGATGAAAACGTCCTCGTCTTCGGTGAAGACGTTGGAAACAACGGCGGGGTATTCCGTGCAACTGAAGGCTTGCAAAAAGAATTTGGAGAAGACCGTGTATTCGATACACCTCTAGCTGAATCAGGTATAGGTGGTTTAGCAGTTGGTTTATCATTAGAAGGCTTCCGTCCAGTTCCTGAAATCCAATTCTTTGGTTTCGTATATGAAGTAATGGACTCAATCAGTGGTCAATTAGCACGTATGCGATACCGTAGTGGTGGTCGATATAGCGCGCCAGTAACAATTCGTTCTCCATTTGGTGGCGGTGTTCATACACCTGAAATGCATGCTGACAGTTTAGAAGGTTTAGTTGCATCTCAACCGGGTTTGAAAGTGGTAATTCCTTCTTCACCATACGATGCAAAAGGATTATTAATTTCAGCAATTCGTGATAACGACCCAGTTATTTTCTTAGAGCATATGAAATTATATCGTTCATTCCGCGAAGAGGTACCTGAAGAAGAGTACACAATTCCTTTAGGAAAAGCGGAAGTGAAACGTGAAGGTACCGATTTATCAATTATTACTTACGGTGCTATGGTACATGATAGTTTAAAAGCAGCTGAAGAACTTGAAAAAGAAAATTATTCAGTCGAAGTCATTGACTTACGTACTGTTCAACCTTTAGATATTGAAACAATTATTGCATCTGTTGAAAAAACAGGTCGTGCGATTGTCGTGCAAGAAGCGCAAAAACAAGCAGGGATTGCAGCAAACGTTGTAGCAGAAATTAATGAACGTGCAATTTTGAGCTTAGAAGCTCCAGTATTACGTGTATTTGCACCTGATACAGTATTCCCATTCTCGCAAGCTGAGTCTGTTTGGTTACCTAACTCTAAAGATATTGTAGCAACAGCTAAAAAAGTACTTACATTCTAATAAACACTCACAACAGAAAGGGTGAATTTTGTGGCATTTGAATTTCGATTACCGGATATCGGTGAAGGTATACACGAAGGAGAAATCGTAAAATGGTTTGTCAAAGCTGGCGATAGCATTGGCGAAGACGACATTTTATGTGAAGTTCAAAACGACAAAGCGGTCGTTGAAATTCCTTCTCCAGTTGCTGGAAAAGTGGAAGAAGTCGTCATCGGAGAAGGAACTGTTGCGACAGTGGGTCAAGTATTGATTCGCATTGATGCACCAGGTTATGAAGACCTTCAGTTTAAAGGTGGTCACGAAGACGAGGCGAAGCCTGAAAAAACAACTGAAGAACAAGTTCAAGCAACTGCTGAAGCTGGACAAGATGTGAAAAAAGATGAAGCTGAACCTACAAAAGCACCATCAACAAAAGAACCAACATCAACTGAATCAAAAACAACTGCTGTAAAAGACCCGAATGGTCGAGTGATTGCAATGCCGTCTGTTCGCAAATTTGCACGCGATAACGATGTTGAGATTTCTCAAGTTAATGGTTCTGGTAAAAATGGTCGCATCATGAAAGAAGATATTGAATCGTTTATGGATGGTGGACAATCATCTGAAGTTGCGCCACAAGAATCTAGTACAACCAACGAAGAAACATCTACTGATGCAAAAGTTGAAAAAACTGCAAAAACAGATGCACCAGCTCTAGAGGGAGAATTCCCTGAAACTCGCGAGAAGATGTCAGGTATGCGTAAAGCAATTGCCAAAGCAATGGTTCACTCGAAACATACTGCTCCTCACGTAACATTGATGGATGAAGTTGATGTAACCGAGCTTGTAGCACATCGTAAAAAGTTCAAAGAGTTAGCTCTTGAGAAAAATGTCAAACTAACATACTTACCTTATGTGGTTAAAGCATTAGTAAGCACACTACGTGAGTTCCCAGCCTTTAATCAATCGTTTGATGATGAGACCGGCGAAATTATTCAAAAACATTACTACAACATTGGGATTGCTGCGGATACAGAAAAAGGTTTGTTAGTTCCGGTCATCAAACACGCGGATCGTAAATCAGTATTTGCAATTTCAGACGAAATCAATACCCTCGCTGGTAAAGCGCGTGATGGAAAACTTTCACCTGCTGAAATGAAAGGTGCTTCTTGCTCAATTACGAACATTGGTTCAGCTGGAGGACAATGGTTTACACCAGTCATTAATCATCCTGAGGTAGCCATTCTAGGAATTGGTCGTATTGCAGAGAAACCTGTTATAAAAAATGGTGAAATTGTAGCGGCTCCTGTGTTAGCATTATCCTTGAGCTTTGATCATCGCATGATCGACGGTGCGACTGCTCAGCACGCATTAAATAACATTAAGCGTTTGCTTAGCAATCCAGAACTTTTATTAATGGAGGCGTAATAATATGGTAGTAGGAGATTTTCCAATTGAAACAGATACACTCGTCATTGGCTCAGGCCCTGGCGGATATGTAGCGGCAATTCGTGCTGCGCAAACTGGTCAGAAAGTAACAATCGTGGAAAAAGAACATGTAGGTGGCGTTTGTTTAAACGTTGGATGTATTCCTTCTAAGGCATTAATTTCAGTTGGTCACCGTTTCGAGCAAGCTAAACACTCAGATGATATGGGGATTACAGCTTCTGACGTTAAAATTGACTTTTCTAAAGCGCAAGCTTTCAAAGACGGTGTTGTTAAGAAATTAACAGGTGGCGTTGAAGGGTTATTAAAAGGAAATAAAGTTGAAATTGTACGTGGTGAGGCTTACTTTGTTGATACGAATACAGTTCGTGTAATGGATGAAAATTCAGCGCAAACGTATAAATTCAAAAATGCAATTATCGCAACTGGTTCTCGTCCAGTCGAAATCCCATCATTTAAGTTTACAAAACGTGTCTTAAGTTCAACAGGTGCTTTAGCACTTGAAGAAATCCCTGGTAAATTAGTTGTAATTGGTGGCGGATATATCGGTACCGAATTAGGAACTGCTTATGCAAACTTAGGTTCTGAAGTTACAATTATTGAAGGTGCGGATGATATATTAGCTGGTTTTGAAAAGCAAATGACACAAATCGTTAAAAAAGGCCTAAAGAAAAAAGGCGTTGAAGTGATTGTTAAAGCATCTGCTAAAGGTGTAGAAGAAACTGATACTGGCGTAACAGTAACGTATGAAGCAGGCGGCGAAGAGAAAAAAGTCGAAGCGGATTATGTACTAGTAACAGTTGGTCGTCGTCCAAACACAGACGAAATGGGTCTTGAAGAAATTGGTGTCAAAATGGGCGAGCGTGGTTTAATCGAAGTCGATAAACAAGTTCGTACAAACATCGAAAACATTTTCGCAATCGGAGATGTAGTTTCAGGACCTCAACTTGCTCATAAAGCTTCTTACGAAGGTAAAGTGGCAGCTGAAGTTATCGCTGGTCAAACATCTGTAGTTGATTACTTAGCAATTCCAGCTGTATGTTTCACGGATCCAGAACTTGCAACTGTTGGATTTAGTGAAGAGCAAGCTAAAAAAGAAGGCTTTGAAGTGACTGCTGGGAAATTCCCATTTGGTGCAAATGGTCGCGCATTAGCATTAAACGCAACTGACGGTTTCGTGAAACTTGTTTCACGCAAATCTGATGGTTTACTGTTAGGTGCTCAAATCGTTGGTCAAGGCGCTTCTGATATGATTGCTGAACTTGGTTTAGCAATTGAAGCAGGAATGACTGTTGAAGATATCGCGATGACAATTCATGCGCATCCAACATTGGGAGAAATCGCAATGGAAGCTGCAGAAGTTGTAATGGGTCATCCAATTCATATCCTTTCTAAATAAATTATTTCCTAAGGTCGTACAGGTTTTCCCTGTGCGGCTTTTTTATATGAATTTTAAGGCTTTTTAGAAGTTGGGTTTAGGGGGATTTCGTGTTTTCAGACGTCGGTCGAGATAATTCAGACGTCCAAGTAAATTTTTCAGACGTGAAGTGAGTTTTTTCACACGTCAAGTCTAAAAAGTACGATTGAGATTTTTGAAAGAGATTACTATAAGGCGATGCATTTCGAAGGGGATAACAGGGATGTTAAACTTTGGCAATTATGATGGTGAATTCTAGTGTTTTCAGACGTCGGTCGAGATAATTCAGACGTCCAAGTAAATTTTTCAGACGTAAAGAGAGTTTTTTCACACGTCAAGTCTAAAAAGTGCGATTGAGATTTTTGAAAGAGATTACTTTAAGGCGATGGATTTCGAAGGGGATAACAGGTATGTTAAAATTTGGTACTTATGATAGTGAATTCTAGTGTTTTCAGACGTCAATCGAGATAATTCAGACGTCCAAGCAAATTTTTCAGACGTGAAGAGAGTTTTTTCACACGTCAAGTCCAAAAAGTGCGATTGAGATTTTTGAAAGTGATTACTATAAGGAGATGGATTTCGAAGGGGATAACAGGGATGTTAAACTTCGACACTTATGATAATGAATTCAAGTGTTTTCAGATGTTGTAGTTGTTCAAAGTGTCTTACATTACATCAACGATTACTAAAATTTTAATCTCTATTTATTTTCGAATTTTCATATAATGGTAGAAAGAATTATTGAAAACGTGCTAAAATGGCTTTCGAAAGGATCGCGGTGATACAACATGAAATACATACGATTAATGAATCTGAGTTTAGTAGCACTTTTTCTAGTTGCTTGTGGGAACGAAGAGGCGAAAAATACTGCATCTGGCCCTGTGAAACATGAAGTTGAAAATGAAGTAGAAACAGAAGTGACAACTGAAACAGAAGTCATTGAAGAAGAGCCGATGTTAGAAGTGACGGCAGAGCCTAAATATTTTCTAAATGAAGCAAATTGGTCATTTAAACCAATTTCTGATGCGCCATCAAAAGTGGTCCTCTTAACAATTGATGATGCTCCAGACAAACGTTCATTAGAAATGGCTAAAACGTTAAAAGCATTAAATGCCCCCGCTATTTATTTTGTGAATGGTCACTTTTTAGATACGGCTGAAGAAAAAGCGGTGTTAAAAGAAATTCATGAGATGGGCTTTGCTATCGGAAATCATACACAAACACATTCAAATTTAAAACAACTTACCGAAGAAGAACAGCGTCAAGAAATTATGAAAGTTAGCGAAACCGTTGAAGCCATAATTGGTGAAAAACCTAAATTCTTTAGAGCACCTTTTGGAGTGAATACAGATTTTAGTAAAGCCTTAGTAAAAGAACAAGGCATGCTATTGATGAATTGGACGTACGGGTACGACTGGGAATCTAAGTATCAAGATGCTTCAGCTTTGACCGACATTATGGTGAACAGTGAATATTTAACCGATGGTGCTAACTTACTTATGCACGATCGTGTATGGACTGCTGAGGCATTAACAGGAATTGTTGAAGGTTTACGTAAAAAAGGTTACGAAATGATTGATCCTGATACAATTCAAGGGGTAAACAACTAATTCTTTTTTAGATTTCAAATAAGATAAAGTGTGCGAAATTTTTCACGATTGTTTATTTCTACAATAAAAAGGCTGAGCATATCCCATAAAACGGGTGCTCAGCCTTTTTGATGTATTTAGTAAAACGCCTTGTGCTCTTTTATAACGCGAATAAGTTTTAGTTCATCGTCTTCTGGTCCTTGAACAGGTAATCCCGCTTCAATATTCATATGAATGTAAGCGATATTATCTTCTGTAATAATTTCACCCGGGATGAAAATTGGAATACCAGGAGGATAGACCATAATAAATTCTGCGGAAATGCGTCCAACAGATTCCTTAAAAGGTACCACTTCAGTTGTTGCATAAAAAGCATCACGTGGAGTCATTGCTAATTTTGGAATATCGGGAATTGTGACAAAAGACTCTACGATTGAAGCTTCTGAATCGAATGCTTCAGCCATTCGTTGCAGTGCATGTACTAATAAGTTTAATTCTTTTTTTGAATCTGCTAAAGTCACGATACACAAAATATTGTATAAATCGGATAATTCGACTTCAATATTTGCTTTCTCGCGTAGCCACTCTTCAGCTTGATGACCGGTTATGCCTAAATTTTTCACGCTAATTAATAACTTCGTTGGATCCATATCAAATGTAGCGGATGTTCGTAAGATTTCTTCTCCTACGCATCGTAAGTGAGGGATTTGATTTATTCGCTCACGTGCATCTCTAGCCAATTCAATTGTTGTTGTTAATAAATTATGCCCATTAATAGCTAATTGTCTTCTTGCAGTATCGAGAGAAGCTAAAATCGGGTAAGAGGTAGAAGTAGTTGTAAGCATGGACAATATGGATTGTACGCGTTTAGAAGAAACTAAACCTTCACGGACATTTAATACAGAACTTTGCGTCATTGAGCCACCCAGTTTGTGTACTGACGTTGCTGCCATATCAGCACCTGCAGCCATAGCTGAAATCGGTAAAGATTCATGAAAATGAATATGTACACCGTGAGCTTCGTCAACTAAAACAGGAATTCCGCGCGAGTGTGACAACTCGACAATGCGTGCTAAGTCAGCAGCTACGCCAAAATATGTTGGGTTAATGACGAGTACTGCTTTAGCATCAGCATGAGCCTCAAGCGCTTTTTCTACTGATTCTGCTGATACACCGTGTGAAATCCCAAGCTCTGGATCAACTTCTGGATGAATAAATACTGGAATTGCTCCAGCAAATACAATCGCCGACATAATCGATTTGTGAACATTCCGAGGAACTAAGATTTTATCTCCTGGTCCACATACACTTAAAATCATGGTCATAATTGCGCCACTTGTTCCTTGAACAGAAAAGAAGGTGTAATCCGCGCCAAAAGCTTCTGCCGCAAGTTCCTGTGCTTTTTTAATCGCGCCTTTTGGTGAATGCAAATCATCAAGTGGAGCAATATTAATTAAGTCAATGGAGAGAATGTTATCGCCAACAAATTCACGAAATGCTGGGTCGATCCCGTTCCCTTTTTTATGACCGGGAATATGAAATTGAATAGGATGTCGATTGCGATGTTTTAGCAAGACATCAAATAAAGGAGTTTCTAACTGTGACATTGAATGGAGCACCTCAGCTTTCTTAAAGAGAGTATTCACAAAGTTTACTAAAAATAGCGATGATTTTCCTTAAATGTTTGGTTTTCAGTCTATTCTTGTTTAAAACCTTACATATAACTAGTTCAAAAATAAACCATTTTGATTTATTATGCTTTTTTATGTATCTTTTGAACACACAATGATTCTGAAAAACAAATGAATTATAGCATTTAGATTAGTAGATGACCATGTTTTTTTGAAGGAATTTAGGCAATTTCATCGAATACATTACCTTATAGAAGCAAGGAGGAATGGAAAAATGAAATGGGAAACGCGAATTACGGACCTATTACATATTCAATACCCAATTATTCAAGGAGGTCTTGCATATCTAGCGTATGCTGATTTGGCAGCAGCTGTATCAAATGCTGGTGGGCTCGGACAAATTACAGCTATGAGTTTGGAAACACCCGAAGCATTGAGACAAGAGATACAAAAGGTTAGATTATTGACTGATCAACCATTTGGTGTGAACTTTGCGATTGGAGAACATGGCCGTGAGTTTTCACATATGTTGGATGTGGCGATTGAAGAAAATGTGCCTGTTGTTTCTATGACAGGAGGAAATCCAACACCTATATTTAATCAATTAAAAGGAACAAATATAAAAAAACTAGTTTTAGTTGCTGCTACTAGACAAGCACAAAAAGCGGAAGAACTCGGTGCAGATGCAGTAATGGTTGTGGGACAAGAAGGCGGGGGCCACTTAGGTCGAGATGATGTAGGTACGATGGTATTGGTTCCTCGAGTTGTGGATGCTGTATCAATTCCGGTCATTGCTTCCGGAGGAATTGGAGATGGTCGAGGATTTATGGCTGCACTCGCGCTTGGTGCGGAAGGCATTGAGATGGGAACGAGGTTCATCGCTACTAAAGAGTGTGTTCATGCTTCAAATACGTATCAACAAGCTTTATTAAATAGTAGTGAAACAGGAACTACAATTATTAAACGCTCAATAGGTGCACCTGCTAGGGCTCTGGAAAATTCTTGGACAAAGGAAATTCATAAAATTGAGGCTTCTACTCCTACTTATGAAGCTCTAAAATCGTATATTAGTGGTCATGCTAACAAAAAATACATTTATGATGGACTTGAGTCTCAAGGATTTGGTTGGGCAGGCCAAGTAGCTGGATTAATTGATGATATTCCTTCAGTGGAAGAGTTAATTTCACGGATGATTTCACAAGCTGAAGAGTTCCGCGTAAAATGGCAGTAAGGAAAGGAGTGTTCCAAATGAATTATTCATACCCAATTTCATCAGATTGGTCTACAGACGAAATTGTTGATGTGGTAAACTTTTTCGAAGCAATTGAACGTGCTTTTGAAAAAGGTATTAAACGAGAAGAGTTAATGACAAGGTATCGTCGTTTTAAAGAAGTTGTCCCTTCAATGGCTGAGGAGAAAACGTACTTTCGAGAATTTGAAAAAGAGAGTGGTTATGTTAGTTTCAATGTGATAAAAAAAATGAAAGATGCCCCAAGTGGATCCATAATAAAAGGAGCAGGGAAATAAATCCCGCGCTCCTTTACTTCTTATTAACCATTACATCGTAAATTGGTAAAAGTGTATCAAACGTTTCTTCCGTAAATTTTTCAAAAGCTTCTGCAGACATCTGTACAGCTTGATCACTTGAAAGGTGTCTGCCAATTAAGAATTCCGCTTTTTTAACATCTCGCAAACGATTCAATAAGAAGTCGAGTTGCTCAGGATGTGCTGTTTTTAAAGAAGATGCTTCAGGTGACATGTGATCTCCTGAAATGATAAAGTCTTGAGGTAATTTTTTAAACAAACTTTTCTTCTTTAATAGTCTTTCAGCGATTTGCACCTTGTCTGGGGCTTCATAAATGACAGCTAAGATGATAAATACATGCGTTTTCCATAAACCGATTTGAAAATGTGGAATGGCTTTGTAACCACGTTTGTAGGGGGCAAAAGCAACCCATGAATCTTTCGGAGGATTAACCGAGCGTCTAGCATGTTTTGCAACGTGGGCGTAAAATTCCTCACCCGTTTTACTCGAAAAGTAGGCTGCATAAGATTGACCGAAAGATTCAAACTTTGGTCGGACTTTTTCAATTAATGCTTGCATACGATGTTCTAAACCATCTATTTCAAATACCTCAAAATCGGTATGTTCCCAATGGTATTTCAACTTTTTTTCCACCTTTCGCAATTCCTATGTTTAGTTTAATCAATAAATGGGAAAAAATCTTGTAAGAAAGCTTTATCATGTAGACAAATTATATAAGGCGGCATAAGTTATAAAAAACATTCAGAATTTTTAGAATAAATAGAAGAGGGGTGTAAGACCATGAAACAAGTTGTCCATATCATTCGCAAAGAAGAAGTAGAGAAAAAATTGATTCTCGGCTTAAAATTAGAGCTTGACTATGAACTTGCCTCTTTATTTGATGCCATACAAACTGAAAATCAAATAGAAATCGACAAAAGTAAATTAAGACTTGCTGAGATTTATTCGGAGCTGGAGGCCTTGCATGCGTTGCATTAACAAGAAAATTATTCGATATACGTAAGTTCACCTGATCGTCTATTTCTGACATCAGGTGTTTTTTTGTTTATAATGAAACCGAATGAACTAGAAAGGCGGTTGGTCTGTTGGAAATTCAAATACTTGATCGCTATGCAAAATCCTTAATTAAAGAAGCAGGTAGGAAAATTCGCCACTCATTTTCAAGTGAACTAACAATTGAATCAAAAGCGGATGTCAATGATTTGGTCACTAATATTGACAAAGAAATTGAGCAATTTTTCATTAAACAAATTCGCAAAAAGTATGCCAATCATTTAATCCTGGGAGAAGAGGGATTTGGCGATCGCCTTACTACGTTAGAAGGGTATGTGTGGATGTTAGACCCGATTGATGGCACATTAAACTTTATTCATCAACAACGAAATTTTGCAATATCGTTAGGAATTTATAAAGATGGGATTGGTGTGCTAGGTTATATTTATGATGTGATGAATGATGAGTTATATAGTGCACAAAAAGGGCATGGAGCTTTTTTAAATGATGAAAAAATTCTGAAGTTACATCCTACAACGATATCGACAGCTATTGTAGGAATGAATGCTAGTTGGGTAGTTCCCAACCGACATATTGATCATGAGGGACTAATAAGACTAGTTAAAGATGTTCGAGGCATTCGTTCTTATGGATCTGCAGCACTTGAGTTAGCTTATGTGGCAACAGGTCGATTGGATGCATATATGTCTATGCGGTTATCCCCATGGGATATTGCTGGAGGGGTGGTAATCGCGCAAGAAGTGGGCGCAGTTGCAACCAATTTAAAAGGACATGCTCTATCATTTTTGGGGCAAGATACATTTTTGGTAGCTGGAGAAAGTATACACAATATCTTATTGAACAATTACATTAAATTAAATTGAAAAAGCAAGAAATGAATGGAATTCATTTCTTGCTGTAGTCAATGAATTTAAAGATTTCAAACTGGGGAATCAATTTATTTGCTCTCCCATCAAATGAATGGGAAAAAGCTTTAAGCTTTTATAATAAATCTTGATCACGCAATTTTTTTTTCGTTTTAAATCCAAACCCCATAACGAAAATTAATAATAAAATGCTTACTAATATTCCAGGAATACTGCGTAAGCCAATAGAGATTCCTATCGCAAACATCGATACTAAAGCTAGTAAAGAGTATAGGACAAATACCCATTTTGTATCTTTCATAAATTGTTCCTCCACACCGTGAAAATAATTTTACAATTCTAAATCAGACAAATAGTAACAACATGTGCTATAATAACACAGTTGAGGACTCGAAAAAAGAATATGGAGTGAAATAATGACTAATTTACGTCAAGACCTAAGAAACATAGCAATCATAGCCCACGTTGACCATGGTAAAACAACTTTAGTAGACCAATTATTAAAACAATCAGGTACGTTCCGTTCAAATGAACATGTGGACGAGCGTGCAATGGACTCAGGCGATATCGAGCGTGAGCGTGGAATTACAATTCTAGCTAAAAACACAGCGATCCAATATAAAGATGTGAAAATCAACATTCTTGATACACCTGGCCACGCTGACTTTGGTGGAGAAGTTGAACGTATCATGAAAATGGTAGATGGAGTTCTTTTAGTAGTTGATGCATATGAAGGTTGTATGCCACAAACTCGTTTTGTTTTGAAAAAAGCATTAGAACAAAATCTTCAACCTATCGTTGTTGTTAATAAAATTGACCGTGACTTCGCTCGCCCTGAAGAGGTAGTAGATGAAGTGCTAGAGCTTTTCATCGAGCTAGAAGCAAATGATGATCAATTAGAGTTCCCAGTAATTTTTGCATCTGGTATGAACGGTACGGCAAGTCTTTCTTCAAATGCTGCTGAGCAAGATGAAAACATGCAGGTTCTTTATGATGCAATCATCGAGCATATCCCATCTCCAGTAGACAACAAAGAAGAGCCTCTTCAATTCCAAGTATCTCTTCTTGATTACAATGATTATGTTGGACGTATTGGTATCGGACGTGTGTTCCGCGGTACAATGGAAGTTGGACAACAAGTTTCACTTATGAAGCTTGATGGCAAAGTGAAAAATTTCCGTGTTACAAAAATGTTCGGATTTATGGGTCTGAAACGTGTAGAAATTCAAAAAGCTTCTGCAGGTGACTTAATTGCCGTTTCGGGAATGGAAGATATCAACGTAGGGGAAACAGTTTGTCCTACAGAACATCCTGATGCTTTACCGATTTTACGTATAGATGAGCCAACTCTTCAAATGACGTTCCTTGTGAACAACAGTCCATTTGCTGGACGTGAAGGGAAATGGGTTACTTCTCGTAAAATTGATGAGCGTTTACAATCACAACTTGAAACAGATGTATCTCTTCGTGTAGATCCAACTGAATCACCAGATGCTTGGGTAGTTTCAGGTCGCGGAGAATTGCATTTATCAATTTTAATTGAAAACATGCGTCGTGAAGGCTTTGAGTTACAAGTATCAAAACCTGAAGTTATTGTTCGTGTAATTGACGGAGTGCGCTGCGAGCCTGTAGAACGAGTTCAAATTGATGTTCCTGAAGAACATGTAGGTTCGATTATTGAGTCTATGGGTGAACGTAAAGGTGAAATGCTGGATATGGTAAACAATGGTTCAGGTCAAGTGCGTTTGGTATTTATGGTACCTGCTCGTGGATTGATTGGTTACACAACTGACTTCATGACACTGACTCGTGGATATGGAATCATTAACCACACATTTGATAGTTACCAACCTATGCAAAAAGGTCGTGTAGGTGGACGTAGTAAAGGTGTTCTTGTTGCAATGGCTACAGGTCAAGCATCTGAGTACGGAATTTTAGGGATTGAAGACCGTGGGACAATTTTCGTTGAACCAGGTACTGATATATACGAAGGTATGATCGTTGGAGAACATACTCGTGATAATGACTTAACTGTTAATATTACAAAAATGAAAGCTGCTAATAATATTCGTTCTGCGAATAAAGAAGCAACAACTACTCGTAAAAAACCACGTATTATGACGTTGGAAGAATCACTTGAATACCTAAATGAAGATGAGTATTGTGAAATCACTCCTCAATCAATTCGTTTACGTAAAAAAGTGCTTGATAAAAACGAACGTGAACGCGTAACGAAAAAGAGTAAAACTGCTGAAAACAACTAAGCGTGATTGAAAGGTTGATCAATCTTGGGCGAGAAACAATTTGTCTACGAGCATATGTACCCAACTGCACGTTACTTGTATGAAGCTCTTCCTAGCTATACGATGGCAGGATACGCACTGTATCTTGTCATCTTTGTATTGTCGGCAATCGTTTATAAATTAGGATTTGCTAAGAACTTGAAGCTATCACAGAACCTAATCATTTACACCTTTTTGTTAATAGGGTGTATTATGTTAACGTTTTTAGCTTTCTTTCTACCAGTAGTAGAAGGGTTAATTATTGCAGCGATGATTTTGATTTTATATAAGATTCGTTTGTATAATGAAAAAAAGAGAAGTCCTAGCGAAAGCTAGAACTTCTCTTTTTTATGTCTTTTTATATAGAACTGGCAATAACCACATATAAAATAGATGAGCGATTGTCCAATACGTAAATGCTTCCCAATCATTCCATGCGGGTACTTGTTGATGTGCGAGTAGGCTTAATATAAAATACAAGCCGATTGTGGGTGAACATAGAAAAAAACTTAAGACAAATAATTGAAGGTAGGAATCTCTAATCGGCAATCGATTAAGTAAGTAGACAAAGGCAAAAGCGATAGCAATTGATATAATAACATGAAACATAAATTCAACGGGTTCGGACCATTGTTTATCCCCAATAAACGGGATAAAATCAATATTTAATAACAACGTATATACACGAACACTCGTCATTTCTTCTATTAATTTCAAAATTAATCCCAATAAAATTCCGCTAAAAATCCCAATATACAATGACTTAATGATGCGATATCGACGTAACATTAGAAATCTTCTTCAATTCTACGTGAGCTTTTATGGAAAATAAAATTTCCAGTTGCTAACCTGGCATTTGTTTTTTCTTCAATCCGCTCATAACACGGAACGCACATATACGTATTCATTAATCGATTACGTAATTTTTTTGCTTGTGGTGCGTCATCAGGCAATTGGTTAATAGTATCACAAATCACACATTTTACGCGCATTGATCTGACCTCCTATTCTACTCGAACTGCTTGGACATGTTTAATTGGATTTTCTAAATTTGATCCATCTGCTAAAAGGACATATACAGGGCCATCTTCACGTAAAGGTTTCCCATCTTGACTATACTTAAATATCAATAAGTCTAATTGTTCTAGTGAAAAAGAGTGCTCTTTCCCAGTGCTGGTTTCAAAGACAATCGTAGTAGCGCCTTCATTTACTTCGGCATTTTTCAAGAAATGCTTTAAATAAATTCCGAATGTTCCAGTTAAAATTTTTGTTTTTTCAAATTTTTTCTCAGTTTTCAATGTTGGGGGGTATGTTGCCCCTTCCATAATTTCGCGAGACCAGTGGGCTGACATGTTCTTTGTATATTCATCCAGCTCATTTTTTTCTAATTGTTTTTCTGTGAAAAATGTATTTAAATCGATGCGTCTGTCGTCAAAAATCCATACACCTGGATCTAATGTTACGTTAAATTTCACTTTGCCTTTAATCGGAATAATATTTTCCATTTGAATGGTGCCTCCTTACAAGTTGCGTTTCCTCTATCAGTATAACTCTTTGTATATAGGGAAAAAAGAATTAAGTATTAAAAAATAGATTTGAAAGCTGTACTTGCAATTTTATCATTAGAAAGATACACTTTATTAAGACTATATAAGGTAATGGGGGCGTCCTCATGGATACTAAATCACACCAATCGTATCAGCAAAAGGCTATTGAACTGTTAAATGCTGATGCGCTGAACATAGCAAAATTGATTAAGGTTCAAATGGATCATTTGACTTTGCCACAATGCCCACTTTACGAAGAAGTCTTGGATACCCAAATGTTTGGTTTATCTAAAGAAATAGATTTTGCAGTAAAATTAGGGCTTATTGAACGTGCAGAAGGAAAACTACTTCTTTCGACACTCGAGAAAGAATTGTCTATATTGCACGATGCTTATACAGAGAAATAAGTTAAACTCAAACGCAATATGTGTTTGAGTTTTTTTTCTAGATAAATTGAAAAAGAGGTCTCCTAAATGATTGAATACCTAAAGCGTTACTCTAAAAACTTCGATTATCCGTTATTCATTACATATTTATTTTTATGTTTGTTTGGCTTAGTCATGATTTATAGTGCAAGTATGGTTTGGGCAGTAAATGTCTACAACTATGAACCTGATTTTTTTTACAAACGACAAATCTTGAACTTGCTTGTAGCATTTCCAGTTTTTATGCTAGCTGCATTTATTCCATATAAGCATTATCGAGCAAAGTGGTTTATGTTGGTCATGCTACTAGTCATGTTTTCACTTCTAGTATCCGTACATTTTATTGGTGACAATATTAATGGTGCTCGAAGTTGGATAAGCATTGGGCCACTTAGGTTACAACCCTCAGAACTAGCAAAAATTATTTTAATTTTATATTTTTCGAGTGTATTTGCAAACAAGAGGGCAAAAGGACAATTGGACTCACTCGAAAATTCAGTTGCACAACCCATTATTGTACTAGTGTTAGCATTTTTCTCTGTTTTAAGTGAAGTGGATATGGGCTCAGCTGCAATAATTTTGTTTGTCACTGTCTCAACTTTACTGGCAAGTGGTATTCGTTTTAAAACATTTGCACGATTATTTGGCATTATTTCTGGGTTAATCCTAATCCTGTCGCCTTTTATTTATTTATTCCGAGACAAATTTATTACCCCCAAACGTTTAGAGCGCTTAGAAGCATTTCTTCACCCCTTTCAATATGAACAAGATGCTGGTTTTCAAATTGTAAACGGCTACTTGGCGATTGGTGCAGGGGGAGTGAAAGGACTTGGGTTAGGACAATCTATTCAAAAATTAGGGTACTTGCCGGAACCTCAAACAGATTTTATCATGGCAATTATCGCTGAAGAGTTAGGGATATTGGGCGCAATACTTGTGATTGGGGGATTAGGTTTTATTGTTATGAGAGCCTTTTACATTGCTTTAAATACTCAAGACACTCAAGCTCGAATGATTGCTACTGGCGTTGGAAGTCTTATTGGGTTTCAAACATTCATTAACTTAGGTGGGCTATTAGGACTAATTCCGTTAACTGGAGTGCCACTTCCGTTCATTAGCTATGGCGGAACATCAGTTGTTTTGTTATCTTTAGCTATGGGGATTCTGTTAAATGTCTCCATGTTTGTCAAATATGAAAAAACGCGAAGCTAAGGGGTGTCGTCTCATTATGAAAACGATTCAAAAGATATTAGTTGCTAACCGCGGAGAAATAGCCATTCGCATTTTCCGTGCTTGTACTGAATTAAACTTGCGTACCGTTTCAATTTATTCAAGAGAAGATAGTAGTTCTTATCACCGATACAAAGCAGACGAGTCATATTTAGTTGGAGAAGGAAAAAAACCTATTGATGCGTATTTAGACATTGAAGGAATTTTACAAATTGCCAAAAATAGCGGGGCAGATGCAATTCATCCAGGATATGGATTTTTGTCGGAAAACGTTGATTTTGCAAGACGTTGTGAAGAAGAGGGGATTATTTTTATAGGTCCTACTTCTGCTCATTTAGATATGTTTGGAGACAAAGTCAAAGCGAGACATCAAGCTGTATTAGCAGGAATCCCTGTCATTCCAGGGAGTGATGGCCCTGTTCAATCTGTTCAAGAGGTTAAAGCTTTTGGAGACGCCAACGGGTACCCATTAATGATAAAAGCTTCTTTGGGTGGAGGCGGCAGGGGGATGCGAATTGTTCCTACTGAATCCGATTTGGAATCCTCCTACGAACGAGCGAAGTCTGAAGCGAAGGCTGCATTTGGTTCGGATGAAGTATACGTTGAAAAGTTTGTAGAAAAGCCTAAACATATTGAAGTACAGATATTAGGAGATCAGCATGGCAATTTGGTTCATTTATTTGAACGAGATTGTTCGATTCAAAGAAGACATCAGAAAGTTGTTGAGATTGCGCCGTCGAATTCACTTTCGACAGACTTACGTAATCGCATTTGCGATGCAGCAGTTCAGTTAATGAATAATGTGCAGTACATAAATGCTGGAACTGTTGAATTTTTAGTTTCAGGAAACGAATTTTATTTCATTGAAGTCAACCCAAGAATTCAAGTAGAGCATACCATTACTGAAATGGTTACCGGTATCGATATCGTCCATTCTCAAATACATATAGCGGATGGCTCTGCACTATTTGATGAAGAAATTGGCATGCCTACACAAACTGATATTCCATTATTTGGTTTTGCGATTCAATCTCGCGTAACGACGGAGGATCCATTAAATCAGTTCATGCCAGATACTGGAAAGTTAATGGTCTATCGTTCAGGAGGTGGGTTTGGCGTTCGTTTAGATGCTGGAAATGGTTATCAAGGAGCAGTCATCACCCCTTACTATGATTCATTACTTGTAAAAGTTTCAACTTGGGGAAAAACCTTTAAAGAAGCAGCGGCAAAAATGGATCGGAACTTACAAGAATTTAGAATACGAGGGATTAAAACAAATATTCCTTTTCTAGAGAACGTGGTGAAACATCCGAATTTTATCTCTGGAAATTTCAACACGAGTTTTATTGATTCGACGCCAGAACTATTTTTATTCCCAACACGTAAAGACCGTGGAACAAAACTATTAAACTATATTGGCAATGTAACAGTGAATGGTTTCCCAGGTATTGAAAAGACAACTAAACCAGTTTTTGTCATTCCAAGGATCCCCAAAATGGATGCCACGGATATGCCGATTTCTGGAACGAAACAAATATTAAACGAACGTGGAGCAGATGGACTTGTTAAATGGATTCACGAACAAAAAGATGTGCTTATAACAGATACGACATTCCGCGATGCTCATCAGTCACTGTTAGCGACACGTGTGCGTTCACACGATATGTTTGAAATTGCTGAACAATCTGCAAGAGGGATGCATGACGCCTTTTCTTTTGAAATGTGGGGAGGCGCAACATTTGATGTGGCTTACCGATTCTTAAAAGAAAACCCATGGGATCGATTAATTAAAATGCGTGAAATGATTCCAAATGTATTACTGCAAATGCTTGTGCGTGGAGCAAATGCTGTAGGGTATAAAAATTATCCGGATAATGTCATTCGTGAATTTGTTCAAAAATCGGCGGATGCGGGAATTGATGTGTTCCGTATTTTTGATAGTTTAAACTGGATTAAAGGGATGGAAGTTGCAATTGATGCGGCCCGTCAATCAGGCAAAATCGCAGAAGCCGCAATTTGTTATACAGGGGATATACTAGATGATACTCGTGCGAAGTATACGGTTGCCTATTATAAAGAAATGGCCAAAGAATTAGAAGCGTCTGGTGCGCATATTTTAGCAATTAAAGATATGGCGGGATTATTGAAACCAGAAGCGGCATACCGATTAATTTCTGAATTAAAAGATGCCATTTCTATCCCGATACACTTGCACACCCATGATACAAGCGGAAATGGAATTTACTTATATGGAAGAGCGGTTGATGCTGGTGTAGATATTGTGGATACTGCCCTAAGTTCTATGGCTGGCTTAACATCTCAACCAAGTTCAAATACACTTTCCTACGCACTAAAAGGAAGCAAACGGGAAGTTCGTACAGATATAAAAGCAATTGAACAACTATCGCATTATTGGGAAGACGTACGAAAGTATTACCAAGATTTCGAATCAGGCATGAAGAGTCCCCATACTGAAATTTATGTTCACGAAATGCCAGGTGGACAATACTCAAACTTACAACAACAAGCCAAAGCTGTTGGCCTTGGCGACCGTTTTGAACAAGTAAAAGAAATGTATTCACGCGTGAACTTATTGTTTGGTGATGTTGTTAAAGTAACACCTTCTTCTAAGGTCGTTGGTGACATGGCACTCTTTATGGTGCAAAATGATTTAAACGAAACAACCGTCCTTTCACGTGGCCAAACAATTGATTTCCCGGATTCAGTGATCGAGTTTTTCCAGGGGTATATTGGCCAACCACATGGAGGATTCCCAAAAGAATTACAACAAGTGATTTTGAAAGATCGTCAAGCAATCACAGTTCGACCAGGAGAATTATTAGAGCCGATTGATTTTACAAAGCTAAAAGAAGAACTTTTCCACAAACTAAGCCGACCGGTTAATAGTCATGAAGTTCTTGCATACGCTTTATACCCTAAAGTATTTGACGAGTATTCTGAGATGCTCAAAAAGTTTGGGGATGTTTCGGTCCTAGATACGCCTACTTTTTTATATGGAATGCGATTAGGGGAAGAAATCGAAGTAGAAATTGAAAAAGGGAAAACATTACTAATCAAAATGGTTTCGATTAGTCAGCCGCAGTCAGATGGCAATCGGGTCATTTATTTTGAACTAAATGGACAACCACGGGAAATTATGATTCAAGATATGACAATTGAATCGGATGTTGCTCAAAAACCAAAAGCGGACGTAACAAATCCTAATCATATCGCGGCGACGATGCCAGGAACTGTTTTAAAAGTAGTGATTGATAATGGAAGTCGTGTGAAACGCGGAGATCATTTACTGATTACTGAAGCCATGAAAATGGAAACAACGGTTCAAGCACCATATGATGGCATTGTGAAAGAAATTCACGTGACAATGGGATCTTCAATTGCTACTGGTGATTTATTAATTGAAATGGAAAAAGAATAATAAAAGCAGTTCCGCGAATATGCGGAACTGCTTTTATTTTGGTATGGATTTAGATTTACTTCGAGATAGGAGTAAGAGCATGTAACACAATAACCCAAATAATAAAGAGATAAGTAGTGAGTGCAGCAAGGCAAAATACAGATTAAGTTTGGTTAAAACGACAAGCATTCCTGCAATAACTTGTAAAGTAACGATTCCAAACGCAGTAAGCCAGCCATAATATAAGACCCGTTGATCTTTATAATGTTTATATACATGCCAAGCAATCAAGCCGATCCAAATGAAAATTAATGCAGCTGCAGTGCGATGTCCCATTTGAATCCATTCGTAAAGGTTAGAAGGTAACGCGAACGTTTCATTGTTACACAAGGGCCAGTCGGCACAGATTAATCCTGAATTGGTATGACGAACGAGAGCACCTGTATAAACGACAATATACGAATATAGCGTAACGCCAATTGTATGCCATTTGAGTTTGGACTCTATTCGTAATGTATCTGAGTCGAATTTGCTGTCAACTTCAAAAATAAGAAGGGTTAATAATAACACGGAAGCAAAAGAGATTAATGATATGCCAAAGTGAAGTGCTAATATAAAATCACCTTGCCCCCATAATACTTGAGCTGCACCAATAAGGGCTTGTAATATTAAGAAAAACATCGCCATTATAGCTAAAAATTTTGTTTCGCGAATATGTCCCATTACTTTCCATGACCATACTGATAATATGAGAATGAGAAATCCAACCGAACCAGTAACGACGCGGTGCGAGAACTCAATTAACACTTCTTTTGTGATTTTATCAGGAATTAGTTGTCCATTACATCCTGGCCAATGTCTGCCACAACCCATGCCACTGTCTGTTTTTGTAACAAGTGCTCCGCCAAGGAGTATGAGCAACATGCCGATTGTTGCAGCAACAGCAAACCACTTTAAGTATTTACTTTGTTGCATGAATGACACCTACTTTGTTTAAACTAATCGTCTATTATATCGAAAATTTTCGAAAGACTATACCTACTTGTTTGATAATAGCTAAGAATATGTCCAAATACAATGTTTAACCCAAAATCTAGTTGATACAATGTTCCCTTTTCACAAATTGTTCATAAAATCTTACGTTTCCATTCACAAAAAAAATGAAAAAATGCTTTACTATAGATATGTTGTGTCACATTGACAGGAAACCGCTCACCCTTTTCATCGAATTTTGACTTACATATAGAAATGATGTCAGTTTTTCGATATAGTAAAGGGAGCGGAATATGCTTACAACTTTGAAAGGGGGAGTTTCATGTCAAACGGTCGCTCGATGAGTGCAAGAACTGATGCGGATCTAGAAACAACATCATTTGTGAAAGACTTTCTTGCATTAATCAAAATTGGAATTGTAAACTCAAACCTTGTGACAACTTTTACAGGCTTGTGGTTAGCGTTTCAATTTTCAAACCGTCACTTTTTAGATGAACTAGACTTAATGGTGTATACACTTTTTGGTGCTGCATTAATTATTGCTGGTTCTGCCGCAATGAATAATTTCATTGATCGTGATATTGACCCAATTATGTCGAGAACAAAATCTAGACCAACTGTGACAGGGAGATTTAAACCAACTGCCGTATTGTCCGTTGCTCTATCCTTCTTAGTTGTTGGTGAGATTTTGTTATTTATGGCATCGGTTTCAGCTGGAGTATGGGGACTAGCTGGTATTATCAGTTATGTTGTTTTATACACCATGTGGTCAAAAAGAAAGCATGTTAGCAATACAATAGTTGGGAGTATTTCAGGAGCAATTCCACCTGTAATCGGATGGGCTGCTGTTGAACCTGCACTAGGATGGGGAGCAGTTTCACTTTTTCTCATCATGTTCGCATGGCAACCACCACACTTTTATGCACTTGCGATGAAACGAACGGAAGAATATCGAGCAGCAGGCATTCCAATGTTGCCCGTTATTAAAGGGTTTGCACATACAAAGCGCTCAATGCTGCTTTGGATTTTAGTTCTTTTCCCACTTCCATTCTTACTTATGCAACTTGGGACAGGGTTCCTGATTCTTGCGACAGTGCTAAATATTGGTTGGCTTGTACTTGCAATTAAAGGCTTTAAAGCGGAAGATGATTTAAAATGGGCAAAAGGCATGTTTATTTATTCTTTAAATTACATGACCATTATATTTGTCTCGATGATTATTTTCTCGATTTTTAGTTAACTATTGGAATTCTTTCTTTGAATATTGAATTCAGATAGTAGAGAACCACAATCCGATTTACACATGAATACAACTAAGAAAGAGGGGTTTGATTAAGCTATGATGAAAGGGATTAAAAAATGGCGTCTCTTTTCACTGCTGACAGCTCTAATGGTCTTTTTATCTGGATGTGGCGAAGAGCACTTATCGACACTAACACCAGCAGGACAAGTCGGTAGAGAACAATTTAATTTAATGTTACTTTCAACAGGAATTATGGTACTTGTAATTGTAGTGGTATTGATTGTTTACATACTTGCCATCGTTAAGTTCCGTCGTTCTAAAGTGGGCGAAGATGTAATTCCTACACAAGTAGAAGGAAATCACACACTAGAACTTATTTGGACAATCATTCCAATTATTTTACTTTTAATTTTAACTGTTCCAACTGTTGTATCAACGTTTAATTTAGCTGACGTAAGTGGTATGGACCAGAAAGATGAAGATGGTAATGCTACATCGGTAACAGTTAATGTAAAAGCTAACCTATATTGGTGGGAGTTTGAATATCCGGATTTAGGCATTGTTACCGCTCAAGAATTGGTTGTCCCTACGAAAGAGAAAGTCTATTTCAATCTAAAAGCTGCCGATGTAAAACACTCGTTTTGGATCCCAGCTGCAGGCGGAAAAATGGACACGAACGTGGATAACCTAAACACCTTCTACTTAGATTTTGATAATCCATCAAAAGACCTTAAAGAAGGCGTGTTTTATGGGAAGTGTGCCGAACTTTGTGGACCTTCGCATGCATTAATGGACTTTAAAGTGAAATCTCTAGACCGAGCAGATTTTAATGCGTGGGTTGAAAGTGTGAAAGCTTCTGCTGAAGCACAAACGCCTGAAACTGACTTAGCGCAACAAGGTCAAGAAATCTTTAATACAAGCTGTATTGCTTGTCATGCTGTTTCTGGCGCAGGCTCTACAGGTGGCGTTGGTCCAAACTTAGCTACTTTTGGTGATCGTAACCGTGTTGCGGGATACCTTGAGTACTCAGAAGAAAATATTAAAAAATGGATTAACAATCCTGAAGAATATAAGCCTGGCAACTTAATGCCGCAACCTGAAAAAATTAATAATGGCAAGAAATTCTCGGATCAAGAGCTCTCGGCTCTGACAGAATACTTAATGGGATTATCTGTAGAAAAATAATTTTACAGAATAACTAGAAGGAGGTAAAAGTTGTGAGTTCAATCGCTCAGAAAAAAGGCTTTGGTGCAACTATTTGGGACTACTTAACAACAGTCGACCACAAGAAAATCGCCATCCTTTACCTCATCTCCGGCGGATTCTTTTTCATCGTCGGTGGGATTGAGGCAATGCTTATTCGTATCCAACTTGCACAACCGGATAATGATTTTATAAGTGCAGGTTTCTATAATCAAATATTAACAATGCATGGAACAACGATGATTTTCCTGGCTGCCATGCCACTGTTATTTGCATTTATGAACGCTGTAGTACCTCTACAAATTGGTGCGCGTGATGTTGCGTTTCCATTCCTAAACTCTTTAGGATTTTGGATGTTCTTCTTCGGTGGAATTTTCTTAAACTTATCGTGGTTCATGGGTGGAGCACCTGATGCAGGGTGGACTTCTTATGCGTCCTTATCTTTAGCTTCACCAGGTCATGGAATTGACTTTTATGCATTAGGATTGCAAATCTCGGGTGGTGGTACTTTAATCGCAGGGATTAACTTCCTAGTCACAATAATTAATATGCGAGCTCCAGGGATGACTTACATGCGTATGCCGCTATTTACATGGTCTACTTTTGTTGCTTCTGCATTAATATTATTTGCTTTCCCTCCACTTACTGTAGGATTATTCTTTATGATTTTTGACCGTATGTTTGGTGCAAACTTCTTTGATCATACAATGGGCGGGAATACAATTATTTGGGAGCATTTATTCTGGATTTTTGGACATCCTGAAGTTTACATTTTAATTTTACCTGCTTTTGGTATTTTCTCTGAAATTTTTGCGACTTTCTCTCGTAAACGTTTATTCGGATACTCAGCAATGGTCTTTGCAACTGTTTTAATCGGTTTCTTAGGGTTCATGGTATGGGTGCATCACATGTTTACAGTGGGAATGGGGCCGACAGCTAATGCTATATTTGCAGTAGCGACGATGGCAATTGCTGTTCCAACGGGTGTTAAAATCTTCAACTGGTTATTAACAATGTGGGGTGGAAGTATAAAATTCACAACTGCTATGTTATATGCAGTCGGTTTCATTCCTACATTTGTAGCTGGTGGTGTTACAGGAATCATGCAAGCTGCTGCACCTCTTGATTATCAATTACATGATTCTTATTTCATCGTAGCTCACTTCCACTATGTTATTGTAGGTGGAGTAGTACTTGGCTTATTAGCTGGCTTGCACTTCTACTGGCCACTAATGTTTAATACGATGTTAAATGAAACTTTGGGTAAACTAACATTCTGGTTATTCTTTATTGGATTCCATTTAACATTCTTTATTCAACATTTCTTAGGATTACTTGGCATGCCACGTCGTGTTTTCACTTACGGAGCAAATCAAGGTTGGGATCTATATAATGCAATCAGTTCTTTCGGTGCTATTTTCATGGCGATTGGAGTCGCGATATTAGTGGCAAATATCTTTATGACAATCTCGAAAAATCAAGCTGTTGGAAATGATCCTTGGGGCGATGGTCGTACGCTTGAATGGGCAATTCCACAACCAGTACCATTTTATAACTTTAAACAAACACCACTTGTTCGTGGTTTAGACACTTTCTGGATTGAAAAACAAGAAGGCAATAAAGAGGGCATGCTTTATGCTGAACCAATCAGCGATATTCATATGCCAAACAACTCGATTATTCCGTTTGTTATGTCATTCGGTCTTTTTGTAGGAGCATTCGGTGCTCTTTTCAATGGAGAGAAATCTTGGGCAATACCTGTATTAATTTTAGGTTTAATCATTACGTTTATCGCAATGGGGACTCGTTCATTGAAAGATGATCTTGGTTACCATATTCACAAAGAAGATTTGATGGACACTAAAGGGGGCAAACACTAATGGACTTAAACACTAAGTACACCCCACAATCTTGGCCTCAACATTCTGAAAATGCAACGCTTGAAGGGAAGAATAAATTCGTAGGTTTTTGGCTTTTCCTTGGTGGAGAAACTGTATTATTTGCTAGTTTATTTGCAACGTATCTGGCTCTTAAAAATAAAGGACCAAGTGGTATGGAATTCACAACTCAAGAATTGTATGAATTGCCACTAGTATTTATTATGACAATGTTACTTTTAACATCTTCCTTAACAAGTGTTTATGCTATGTATCACATGAAAAACTATAACTTCAAATCAATGCAAGCTTGGTTAATGGTTACTGTTTTACTAGGTGCAGCGTTCTTAGGATTTGAAATCTATGAATTTAACCATTACGTACATTTAGGATTTACTTATTCTCAAAGTGCTTTCAGTTCTGCATTCTTTACTTTAGTAGGAACTCATGGTCTGCACGTAGTGATTGGTTTAGGATGGATCATTCTTCTTATGCTTCGTAATTCAAAACGGGGCTTAAATCTTTACAATGCACCCAAGTTCTACCTAGCAGCGCTTTATTGGCACTTCATTGACGTCGTGTGGGTATTTATCTTCACGGTAGTATATTTGATGGGAGTGATCGGTTAAGATGGGACACGATGTACACACTCAATTTAAAACACAAACAGAGTATGAGTATAGCCGTCGAAGATCTGCAAATGAAATGCGCGGACAAGTGACGACATTTGCAATAATGATCTTCTTAACATTAATCTCGTTCACTGCAGTCTATGCTGGCTTTCCAGCGAATTTTATAATACCGATTATTTTATTATTAGCAGCTGTACAAGTTATATTACAATTATATTATTTTATGCACATGAGTCATAAAGGTCATGAAACTGCCTCATTATTCTTATTTTCTGGAGTAATGGTAGCATTCATTACCGTTTTAACATTCTTAACGATTGTTTGGTGGTAAACTTAACAAAAAAACGAGCGAGGAAAGGTTTTCTTTCTACGCTCGTTTTTTTTGTTTAAATTGTTCATAGTTCGTTCATTGAAGTTATGGTCACGGAGAATTATAATAGGAGTATTGAAGATAAAGGGAGTGAGATTCGATGCCTTTAAGTATATTTGGATTTCAAGCCTTATGGAGTCCACTTTTTATAATATTTACACTGGTTATCATTGCAGGATTCTTTATGATAACTATAAAAAAACGACATTTATTTGATAGCAATGAACGGTTAACAAAAAAAGAAGCAAGTGCCTTTGTGATTGCCTTGGTTTTACTTTATATCGTTAAAGGATCTCCATTAGATTTATTGGGACATATATTATTCTCTGTTCATATGGCCCAAATGGCCATCTTATTAATGTTAATCCCTCCACTATTAATTGTCGGTATTCCAACGTGGGTATGGCGAAAAATAATTGATAATCGGTATGTACTGCCAGTATTTAGATTCTTAACGAAACCGTTATTATCTCTTATTTTATTTAGTGGGTTGTTTTCAATCTATCATATTCCAGTTATGTTTGATTTTATCAAACAAAATGAATGGTATCACAGTCTATTCACGCTCATTCTTTTCGTGTCGTCCGTTTTATTATGGTGGCCAATCATGAATAAATTAAATGGGGAACATCAAGTTCATGGCCTTAGTAAAATTGGCTATATTATTGGAAGTGCAGTCTTGATTACACCTGCATGTGCTTTGATTATTTTTGCAGACCAACCAATGTACGCTACCTATACAAGTGGGGAATCGTGGTTGAAAGCAATGGAATTATGTGTACCTGCTTCTACCTTATCAGGGTTAGGGTTATCGGGTCCTGAACTATTTACAAACATGCCAGCTATTGAAGATCAACAACTAGGTGGCGTACTTATGAAAATCATTCAAGAAATTATCTATGGAGTTATTTTGGCGATGGTATTCTTTCAATGGTATAAATCTGAACAAGACAATGCAGATGAAATTACAAAAACAGCATTAGACAGTCGACAAGCATATGCAGCAAACAAATAATCAACTTTCATAACTTAGTGAGTGTTAGGAGAAAAGAAAATGAATTTACCTTTATTACCGACTATTAGTACTTTTTTTATTGTGTTAAGTGCAGTTCTTATCGCGATTGGGTGGGCGTTAATTAAACAACGAAAAATTGAAGCTCACAAAAAAACAATGTTTGCAGCAGCCATTTCGGCTCTAACATTTTTTATTATTTATATTTCTCGGACCTTATTTATTGGAAACACGGCATTTGGTGGTCCAGAAGAATATAAAATATACTATACAATCTTTTTAGTCTTCCATATTATATTAGCTACAACTGGGGCTGTTTTTGGCATTGTTACTATCTGGACTGGCTATAAAAATAATTTGCAAAAACATCGTAAGCTGGGACCAATAGCAAGCATTATTTGGTTTTTCACAGCTACTACAGGCGTTTTAGTCTACTCTTTACTTTATGTAATTTACAAAGGTGGAGAGACAACGTCGGTTTTTAAAGCAATCTTAGGATTTTAACAAAATTAGAGCCAGCTTCCTTTATTCATAGAGGAGGCTGGCTTTTTTTATAATTTGAAATTTGTTTTGATAATTCCAGCTTCTTTAGCTGTTGTGATAATTATGACAACTAATGGGCCAATAATGATTCCTAAGAACCCAAATACTTGCAGACCAATAAACATTGCGATCAAAGTAGCAAGTGGTGACAATCCAATTTGTGTACTCATTAACTTAGGTTCAACTGAACGTCGAATAATGAGCAAAACAAGTGCTAATATAGCTAATTTTGTACCTAGGGCAATGTCACCAACTAAAAATTGATACAATGACCAGGGACCAATGATGGCAATTGATCCTAAAATTGGAATAATATCAATAATCCAAATGATAATAGACATGATAATCGCATATTTTGGTGCAATAAATAGCAATCCTATGAAACTACCAACTAAAATAAATAAACTTGCTAGTAATTGGGCTTTAATAAAACCAATGATAACAGCGTTTAAACGGGAAGTCATAAAGCGCACTTTTTCAGCTGTTGCAGGTGTGAAATGTCGGAAGACCATTTTCTTTAAATCCGTCAGATCTAACATAAATAAAAATAGTGTGATAATGTACACAATAAAACTAACTAAAAAGTTTGGAATTCCAGTTAGTAAATTACTAATGCTATCATAGCTAACAATTCCTAAAATCGATTCTTGCATTAACATTAAAAATTGATCTAACTCTTTATTAATTGATGAAACAACTTCAATCGGCATCCCTTGTGTGAAACTTAAAAGTTTACTTTGCACATTTATCCAGGAAAGGGACAATGTATTAAAGTAATCAGGAGCTATTTTTGTTAATTGGATGATTTGACCAAATAATTGGGTAATAATCAGATATAAAATAATTGTTATGAGTAATAAAAATAACGTGAATACTGTGATGACAACTGATTTCCGAGGCCATTTGAAGTAATTAGTAGCTTTTCTGACGAGAGGCTCTAATAAAAATGCCGTTAGCAATGCTAAAAAAATAGGTACTGCTAGAGGAAGTATAAAGGTAATAAAGATTAAAAATAATAAAATAAGTAAAGTAATGATTAAAAATTTCTTCGTTATCCACTTGGGCATTTGTACACCTCATTTGTCCATATGATTTTAGTATAGACAACATCTTTCAATTTGAACAGATAAAGAAAAACGACGAAGAAATTTTTCTTCGTCGTTTTAATTATGCACGAATTTCAAATGCATTTATGTCTGCTTTAACAGACGCTAATGTTTGTAAACAAGATTTTACTAAATGTTCTGGGAAGTCTTCTTGATCTCCATATTCAACACCATGTGGGAAATAGTGTTTACCAATAACTGGTTTCATCAGCGTGATAATCGCATCATGCGCACCTACATCGCCGTCTTTTGTAAAACCAAAAATACGTAAGTAAAATGTACCTTCTTTAATTTCGTATTTTTTGTCAAACGTGACACGTTCGTAATCCCATTGACCTTCGCGTACCAGACCATGCTTTAACATGATTTCATCTAATAATTCTAAGTCAGCTGCTGTATTTTCAATCCCTGTATTTTCAAAATACATATAATCGTCCTCCTTTAACAAGCTATATCCATATCATGCATTCCATTTTATAATAGTGCAATTTTGAATCTGTTGCAATGACAACATTGTGTCAAATCGCTTTACACTGATATAATAGACTCATGATTTTCATCGTCAGGAGTTGTCATATTGAAGGTATTGGTCCGAACTTTATTTTTATTAGCCATTATTTTAACTGTTATTTTTTATTCTGATCAATCCGTACAGCAAAATGATTTACTCGAAGCACCTAAATCAATAGGCCAAGCATTTCCCCAAGAAGATCTATTGTCTCCTTTAGGGAAGACGACGATACCGCGGCCAACTGAGGGACTGTCTACATTAATTGGCCAAAAAACGAGTAAATTAGTGGAGTCTTTTGGTGAACCCAATCGAGTTGAGCCAACTACCTTTGGATATGAATGGTGGGTTTATAATACCTCTTTTACAAGGTATATGTTAGTTGGGGTAAATCAAGATAAGATTAGTCAAGTGTATGTTGTGGGAGAAAAACTTGATGCCTCTCCTTATCAAATTAGAAATTCCATTGATGATGTATATCGTTTTACCATCATCGAATCTGAAATATCAGTCCGAATTGATTCTAATGTATATACATTTACGATTAATGAGCTAGACACAATGAATCGACTACTAGTTGAGTTTGATGGACTATTTGCACAAATTTATGTTGACCAGGAGGATCGAGAAGTTGAAGCCATTCGTTTTATGGACCCTACAACATTGGTTCTTCATCAACCTTACGAAATGACATATAGAGGAGAATACTTGGCTCCAGTGACCCCATCAACCGACAAACAAAAAGCGATTGATAATTCAAATCAGCGTATAATATTTGAATTAACCAATATATACCGTTCGAGACATGCAGTTCAACCTGTATTAGAAGATCCACTTTTAGCTATGGTTGCAAGGAAGCACAGTGAAGACATGGCGAAGCAAAACTATTTATCAAACGAATCTCATGATTCTGGAGACTTAGAAAGTCGATTGAGAGAAGCGCAAATTGAATTTGAAAGCGCTGGAGAAAATATTGCCTCTAATTATTATGACTCTGCGGAAGTAGTACATGGTTGGTTTAATTCATCCGACCACCGAAAAGTTTTATTGCGTAAAGATTTTACTCACTTAGGTGTTGGAACATTTGGCAAATTTTACACTCAAAACTTTATCAAAAGCAACTGGATTGAACAACCTATGATTAATTAGTTGAATCTATCCAAGTCCCTTCTTCTGATGAACCAAATAGGCGGATATGCAGTGGAATATGGTTTTTAGCAGCCATATCTACTGCTTTTTTTTGAATAAGAGGATGTTTTTCAGTTGTACATAAATGTTGAAGTTTTGGATATGAAACATGAGATAATTTATGAGCTTTGGGTGAAATTTTCGGGTCACATGACATTACCCCTGGGACATCTTTAAAGAATTCGACTGCCTTCGCATTAAACATAGAGGCTAGAACGATAGCAGTTAAATCACTACCGCCACGACCAAGAGTGGTAAAGCGATGATTGGTTGTGATTCCTTGAAACCCAGGAACAATAACACACGGTACCTGATAGAGCAATTCTTCAATCACTTTTTTTGAAGTTTTAATTATTGAAGCGTCTCCAAAGTTATCATCTGTATAGATGCCAGCTAGCATCCCGTAAGCTAATTGACATGGAATCTGTTGTTGCAAACATTCTGCTGATAATACAGATGATGATAGTAACTCTCCACAGATTGCTGCTACATCTCTTGATTCAGGTGCTTGTTTAAATGCATCAGTTAATTGTAGAAGTGTATCGGTTGAATAAGGATCCCCCATACGTCCCATTGCTGATACAACTACTAAAACTGTTTTATATTTGGCTAAACCCTCTTTTATGTGTTGGATACATATTTCTCGCGACGCTGAATCTTTCATCGCAATTCCCCCGAATTTTTGCACAATCATTAAACCCTCTCCTTATTATCAAGAGTGACATTTTCCCGCATGCTTACATACGATGAACGTACCTTGACTGTAATGTATTCGGTCAATTTCATTTTGTGTAGGAGGGGTATCATGGCTTTTGTCATATCAGACTTACTAAAAGACTGGCCGTGTACGTGGTTACAAGGGTCTTTTAATAAAAAGATAAAAAGTGTAAAAGCAGATTCAAGGGAAGTCCAAGTTGGAGATGTGTTTATTGTTATTCAAGGAAAAAAGACGAGTGGAGCGAACTATATAAAAGAAGCTATTCAAAGAGGGGCTGTTTGTATCATCTCTGAAAAGCGAGAGCATCTAAAAGAATGTCCAGATGTGGCTTTTGGGATGGTGCCAAACACGAGAACTTTTTTTTCACACGCGTGTTCCCGCATCTATACGAATCCCTCTGATCAATTACACATTGTGGCAGTAACTGGCACGAATGGCAAAACCACTGTTAGTCATATGATTGGTCAAATATTAACAATGCTTGGCATCAAAACAGCTGTAATCGGGACACTTGGCTTATATATTGGTGGTAAAAAAGTAGAAGGAGATTTCCCATCGCTAACGACTTGGTCTCCTTATCATCTTCACTCAACATTTGCAATGCTTCTTAGCAAGAACATCACACATGTGATCATTGAAGCATCCTCAATGGGATTAGCACAGCATCGACTGGATAGTTGTACAATTCAACAAGGAGTATTTTTAAATATTGGTCAAGATCATATAGAAGACCACCAAGGATTTACGGCTTATAAAAAAGCTAAATGTAGACTTCTACACTTAGCAAATAAATTAGTGATAAATGAAGATGATTCCTTTTGGTTAGAAATGGGAAAACAAAGTGACAAAGAAATTAAGTGGTTTGGAAACCATCAAATCGAATTATACGCTTTACAGCCATTTTCAATGGATTTAATCATTCACGAGGAAATAATAGAATATCCGTTGAAGGTACAATTTACAGGAACATACAATATATCTAACATTGCAGCCTCAATTGCAACAATTCGTCAAATGGGAATTCCCTTGACTCAAATCATTGAAGTGCTTCCACATTTGACGTTACCTGCAGGAAGATTTCAATGCGTTGTTCATGAACCTTTTCAAGTAGTAATTGATTATGCTCATACACCAGAAGCTTTGCAACATCTACTAGCCTCGGCAGCACAAATAACAAAAGGGAGATTAATTGTAGTATTCGGTTGTGGGGGAGAACGTGATAAATCTAAAAGAAGCCAAATGGGCGAAATTGCCAACTTTTATGCACAGTCTATATGGGTTACATCAGATAATCCACGTTCAGAAAACCCATTAAAAATTTGTCAGCATATCATACAAGATTTGCCTCCTTCTCATCATATTCACATTGAAATTGATCGAGCGACTGCAATTGAAAAAGCACTACGCAGTGCCCAACCAGGAGATTTATTATGTATCGCGGGGAAAGGGCATGAGTCTACACAGCATATAGGTACTCAGGTTGTCCCTTTTTCGGATGAAGAAACAGTTCGAAGAATCTTATCCTCATTTGCGACTTCTCGGGACAATGAAAAATGATCCTGTCCCTATAGCTAAACGTTTTCCGTTATCGTCTGAAATTGCTCCTTCCAAAACCATTGTCTTGCGCCCTTTATGAGAAATAGTAGCCTGCGCATGTAAATGACCTTCTGTGACAGATGATAAATAATTCATGGTCAAATTCGTTGTAACAGCTGCAAATTCATCTGATAGAGAATGATTTGCAAGCACACCCATTGCTGTATCTAATAAAACGGCTAAAATCCCGCCATGCGGAATGTGTAAAGTGTTATGTATGTAAGGAGTAATTGGAATTGATACACGACAGAAATCGTCTCCTATAGTTCGTTCCATCTGTAACCCAGCACTTAAATAAGTAGAGAATTCCCCGGTCTGCTTCTTCTCAAATCCGTTCATCCAATTCTCAATTATGGATAAATCTTCACTGGAAGCTTGATTTATAATGTGTTGAAACTGCAGAAGTAAATCTTTTTTCATGTTCTGTCTCCTAACTTTAGTAAATACTTGTCTTTTAATTTCTTTATGCCATCTGTTATGATTAATACAGAATGGGGGAATGTCCGATGATGATGACATCAGAATGGGCAAACATCATGGATGAAGGAGATAGTTTATCACAGATGATTTTATCCTCCGAGCAAGCTAAACAGTTCAAAGAAGCATATTTTGCCGTCTATACAGACGATTTATTAAAGAGACAAATTGCTTCTTTTACACGTTTAAAAGAACAGTATGAAGATGTTCAGCGCTTTGGAAAATATCATCCAGACTATCAACAAGTGATGAAGTCGATTCGTGTGCAAAAGCGTGCACTTGATATGAATGATCGTATTGCAACATTAAAAATAGCTGAAAACGAATTGCAAGATTTGTTAGATGAAGTCAGCTTAATCATAGGGAAAACCGTATCTGAGTCTGTGAAGGTCCCAGTTAGCAATCCATTTTTTGCAGCAGCATCATCTTGTAGCACAGGCAGTTGTGGTACTGGTGGTTCTTGTGGATGTTCAGCTTAACCTAAGCATGCCATAGTACGAAGGTTGAGTCGAATCAAGTTTCGCAAGTAAAAAACTTGACACGAAATCTATTTGAGTCAATCAACCTGAAGGGGAACTACGATTCAGGTCGCAATATTAGAAATAATAAAAGGATGTGCATATTTGTTGCACATCCTTTTTCTTATATTTGTTTATCAGCGAGCAGAGAAATGGCTAAATCTGGTCGATCTGTTATGATTCCTTTTGCACCTACACGTAATAGTTTTCTCATCGTTTCGACATCATTAATTGTCCAATAATGGACAGGCATATTTAAGTTTGTTAAGAAATGAATAAAACCTTCTCCATTTAGTGGAAAGACACTGGATTTTAAAGGAATTTGAACGACATCAGCACGCGGATGGTACAAATGTCTAAAGTGACTAGTATAGGCAGAATAAGCCTTACGTACTTCATTTTCCCCTGCACCTAATGCGACCGAATTTTGCGCATATAAATTGAATCGATCAATTTGTTCATCGTAAAAACTTGTGACCACTACTCGATTTTGAACGCCAATCTCTTCAATTAAACGCCATAATTTTGAAGGAATTAAACTCCCTTCATACGTTTCAGGTGAATCTTTCATGTCAATGTTGATTAACATTTGAGGGAATTCTATCAATAATTCACGTAGGGTCACAATCTTTTCACCCTGCCCACGATATGCATATTCTTGTTGTTCATTCAAAAAATGAAAACCAAGATCAAATTTTTCTAATTCAGACAGTGTCATATCAGCTATTCGTCCTGCCCCATCCGTTGTTCGGTTCACATATTCGTCATGGAACACAACAATTTCCTCATCTTTGGTTAATCGAATGTCAATTTCAAAACCATGAACTCCTAATTCTGCTGATTTTTTAAAAGCAGCCATTGAGTTTTCAGGTGCAATTAGAGACCCACCACGATGAGCTAATATTATTGGGTGCTCGTATTGTAACGCTTCTTTGTCTTGTCGTTTTTGCGGCTTTGAGATGGCTTTAGAGCCTGCCCAAGCAGCAGCAGCACTAGCTGCTGCGATTGCGATTGCTACTTTTGTTTTCTTCCCCATGCCTTATTCCTCCTCAGCCAAACGTGCTGTCATTATTATAATAGATAGGATAATAATTTTAAAGTAATGAGTGCCTGATAAACAGTACAATCTCGGTAGGAGAATGATATAAAAATATGATTATAATTTAAGAGTCGATTATCAGTACATGACATCGGAGTCGGGAAAAATCGTTAGACTAGTCCCAATTGTTTGCAGTCTACGACAAGCGGTTGCGAATAATTTCTTCCATATGTTATTCTTTTAAGTAAGAAAAGAGGGAACTCGCATGAATGACCGACAAGGATTAATTGTATATGTACATCATTTAAAACAAGCAAAGTCGCTGAGAAAATATGGCCATGTTCAATATATTTCTCGAAAATTAAAATATGTTGTAATGTATTGCGACCTCGACCAAATTGAAGCGATTTCAACGAAACTACAAAAACTTCCATTTGTTAAAGGAGTTACTCCGTCTTATCGCCCATTTGTCAAAACTGAATATGAAAATTCTAAACCAGACAAAGCAAAAGAATACGACTATAAAACTGGCTTATAAGTTAGCTTAATGGAGGCAGTACGTGATGCAATCTTAGTAAGCCGATTAAGTATTGGTGATATAGAGCGGGCTCCGCAAAATAAGAAGAATGCTTAACTTCAAGACGGTGTGGGGAATAGTTTATTTCCTGCAGCGTCTTTTCAACTAATTGGATTCGTTTACTCGTTTTTTCAGCGGATTGTTCAATGCCCTCTCGACAAAAGTAAATAGGCATGAACTTACTTTCACTAGAAGGTTTTAAGATAAGAGCAACACTCAATTTTTTGACGTCATTCGATACTGATGTGAAAATACATACATGATGAAAACGGTGTTCATTCGTTTTCATCAACTCAATCCATTCATAAATATCGTTGTAACCTTCTCCGAGCTCGATAAAGCGTTGAATCATAAGAAAATAACACATCCTTTCCAAAACATTTTATCACGCCTTAAGACGTGATGCATATGGAAAAAGGTAAGAATGGCCACATCAAACCGATTATTCGGTTAAGGAGGAACACGATGAGAGTAATATCTGGTACACGAAAAGGTTTACCATTAAAGGCTGTCCCTGGAGCTGGTACTCGGCCTACAACCGATAAAGTAAAGGAATCCATTTTCAATATGATTGGACCTTATTTTGAAGGTGGACTTGCTGTCGATTTATTTGCAGGAAGTGGAGGGCTTGGAATTGAATCACTTAGCAGGGGCATTGACACGTGTATATTTATTGAGAAAGATCCACGTGCCATTCAAATAATCCATGAAAATTTAAAGAAATGTAAACTAGAGGATCAAGCTGAAGTCTATAAAGCAGACGCCACACGCGCTATTAAAGCACTTGAAAAACGACAAGCTCGTGTTGACTTGTTGTTTTTAGACCCCCCATATCAAAAAGTGAGTTATTACGAATTAATTGAACAATTTGTGGAGAAAAACCTACTGACAGAAAATGCTGTCATTCTATGTGAACATGAGAAAGGTGTCGATTTGCCAAATCAATATGGTCCTTTTGTGTTAGCTAGAAAAGAATTGTATGGGAGTACAATCATTTCCATTTATCGCCAGGAAGAAGGAGAAACTTATGACTAAGATTGCTGTAGTACCTGGAAGTTTTGATCCAGTCACATTCGGTCATTTAGACATTATTAAAAGGGGAGCTTCGGTATTTGACGAGATTCACGTCGTCGTATTAAATAATTCTTCTAAAAAACCGTTATTTACAGTTGAAGAACGAATGACGTTAATTCGCGAAGTCACTTCAAAATTACCAAACGTACATGTAGATTCTTTTTCCGGTTTACTTGTCGATTATGCCAAGAATGTGAATGCGCATGCGATTGTTCGGGGGTTGCGAGCAGTATCTGACTTTGAATACGAAATGCAAATAACGTCTATGAATCGTGTTCTAGATGAAAATATTGAAACTTTCTTTATCATGACGAACAACCAGTATTCATTTTTAAGTTCTAGTATTGTGAAGGAAGTTGCGAAGTACGGTGGCGATATTTCTGAACTTGTACCGGAGCAAGTAAAAGCGGCATTAAAATTAAAATTCGATTAAATCACGTGATTTCACGTGATTTTTTTAATGCTAAGGCTGTTGTTTTTCTTTCTCGTAAAAACTGATTATTAACAGAGCTCAATTTAGTGAAATTACTACTAAACTTTAATAAAATACAACTAAACTAATGTTAATTACAATTAAATTTTAAAAAATTACAACTAAACCTAGGACTATGTAAATCACGACTGTTTATCTCGATTGCAACGCACTTTCATAGTTCGAAGATCTCCCTAAAATTAACACTGCCCTTTAGCAGAGTTATAGCAAAAAGTAACAACAGACGATGAATAAAATAAAGTGAATAAAACGATAAAACACATAAGGACGCAACGAAAGTTTAGCTGTCTTCGCCAACAC
>JBFGKX010000003.1:0-47143 GCA_041576455.1 Paenisporosarcina sp.
TCAGCTAAAAAAACAGGAATTAGCGTAAAAATGAATTTCCCGAACAAGAACGACAAAATTCCGATAGCTGCAACGCTAAGAAACATTTGAACTTTCGAGGGTTCTTCATTTACCACTTCTTCACCTGGCATTATGTCATATCTTTCACTTGCGAAGTTTAAATGCTTAGAACCATTTGCTGCAGCTTCAACAATCGCAACAACACCACGAACAAACGGTATCTTTTTTAGTTTTTGAAAGAGAGGTTTCTTTTCTCTTGGAAGATGATAATAATCAATCGAATCATCTTTTCTACGAATTGCCGTAACCGTATGATCTTTCCCACCGAACATAACTCCTTCTAATAGAGCCTGTCCCCCATATACGGGTGCTTGATTTTCTTTTTTCACTTACGTGCACCACTCTCTGTATGTTTATTTGTATTCTGTCCCCTATTGTACTAAATTTTTCGAAAAAGAACTATCGCTATGAATAGACTCCGTTAATTAAGACGAAGTTGGAGTGTAGAAAGGACTGTGATTTATGATGAAAGGAAGTCATTTTTTTTGGATATCAACCATACATGCGCTTTTTTTTACACTAATATTAGCATTTTTATCTAAGTTTAAGTTTGTCCCATGGAAACCAGTAAATTGGACAAAAACATTATACATTGCTCCGCAAGCACACTTTGGAGTTAAATGGATTTTAACTTTTGTAGTTGTATTGATTGCTGTGGTTGGTTTAATTGGACTATTTATGTTAATTAAAAAAATGCCTGCTATCGCGACATCAATTGTAGTAGGAGTGGCTATATGGCTAATGTTAGAATGGGCAATTTACCAGGATTTTTCGCATATTAGTTGGAATTCAATTCCGATCGCAACGTCGATTTTAATGATTTGCCGCGGTCTTGCAGAAACGATTAGTTATTATGATCGAGAAGTCTATGATGAGAACTGAAAGTAGTTGCTGCTCTCAGTTGTTATGATAAAATGAGGGAGGAATGATGGGATTGGAGGAACCTTGATGAAAATTCTTTGTTTAAATGGTCCGAATTTAAATCGTTTAGGTAAACGTGAACCAACTATTTATGGATCAGAAACATTAGATGATGTAAGTCAATCGCTTATAACTTATGCAAAACGTGAAAATGTAGTAGTCAATTGTAAACAATCGAATCATGAAGGTGAATTAATAGATTGGATTCACCTTGCGGAAGAAGATAAAGTCGATGGAATCATCTTTAATCCAGGTGCATATACACATACCAGTTATGCGATTCGCGATGCAATATCTTCGATCTCCATACCAGTTATTGAAGTTCATATTTCAAATATTCACGCTCGAGAAAGTTTTAGACAGCACTCAGTTTTAGCTGCTGTTTGTCTTGGACAAATTAGTGGACTTGGAACGTTTGGATATACGTTAGCACTAAATACATTTTTACATAGAAGAAAAGGGGTATTGTAGGTGGAAAAGTTACTAAAATTACGTCAAGCATTTGATGAGCACCAAATAGATGCTTTACTAATTACTAGTGGGTACAATCGTCGATACATAACTGATTTTACAGGAACAGCAGGGGTTGCAATTATTTCCAAAGATCAAGCTGTTTTTATTACCGATTTTCGATACGTCGAGCAAGCGACAAAACAAATTAATGGGTTTGAAATTGTTCAGCATGTAAAAACATTAATCGAAGAAGTTAGTGTTCAATTAGATAAAATGGGTGTAAAAAAGGTTGGATTTGAAAAAGACGATATGACATATTCGATGTTTGAAAGCTATCAAAATGCTGTAAACATTGATCTTGTACCTGTCTCGGGTCTAGTTGAGAAAATTCGCTTGATTAAGACACCACAAGAGATTAAGATTATTAAGGCTGCCGCAGAAATTGCAGATGCGGCATTTAAACACATCTTAACGTTCGTTACGGCTGGAAAAAGCGAATTAGAAGTTTCAAATGAGCTTGAATTTTTTATGCGTAAGCAAGGAGCAACTTCGTCATCATTTGATATTATTGTGGCCTCTGGTTTACGTTCCGCACTTCCGCATGGTGTAGCAACAGATAAAATCATCGAAAAAGGCGATTTTGTTACACTAGACTTTGGGGCATTGTATAATGGATATGTATCGGACATGACCAGAACCATTGCAGTCGGAGAACCTAGTGAGCAATTAAAAGAAATTTATCAAATCGTTTTAGATTCTCAGATGTTGGCACTAGAAAAAATTAAACCAGGTATGACAGGTATTGAAGCTGATGCGGTCGCACGTGATTACATTAAATCCAAAGGTTATGGTGAAGCTTTCGGTCATTCATTGGGTCATGGAATTGGTTTGGAAGTACATGAGGGACCAGGATTATCATTCCGCTCTGAAACTGTACTAGAAGAAGGAATGGTTATTACAATTGAGCCAGGAATTTATGTGCCGGGTATAGGTGGAGTGCGTATTGAAGACGATTCAGTCGTAACTTCAACAGGAAATGAAAAATTAACACATTCTACAAAAGAATTACTTATCTTATAATTTTGGAGGAACATACATGATTTCAGTAAATGATTTTAAAACAGGTTTAACAATAGAAGTAGACAATGGGATTTGGCGAGTACTTGATTTTCAACATGTAAAACCAGGTAAAGGCGCAGCGTTTGTTCGTTCTAAACTCCGTAACATCCGTACGGGTGCTGTGAATGAAAAAACTTTCCGTGCTGGCGAAAAAGTTGCAAAAGCACAAATTGATAACCGTAAAATGCAATATTTATATGCAAATGGCGATCAACACAATTTTATGGATACTGAAACATACGAGCAAATTGAACTTGAATCAAAACAAATTGAGTATGAGTTGAAATTCTTGCGCGAAAACATGGAAGTTCATATTATGCAATACCAAGGTGAAACTCTGGGTGTAGAACTGCCAAATACTGTAGTATTAGAAGTAACTGATACTGAACCAGGTATTAAAGGGGATACAGCGAGCGGCGGGACGAAGCCTGCAATTTTAGAGACAGGCCTTTCTGTACAAGTGCCATTCTTTATCAACCAAGGTGATAAACTAATTATTAACACTTCAGAAGCTTCATATGTTTCAAGAGCACAATAATTTTAAAGTTGCCAGTTACCGTTAAGGTAATTGGCAACTTTTTTTTCATGTCTATTCTTCCTTTAGCATACGATAAATAGACAGAGGAGGGGACAAGTCGGAATTTATGGACGTAATTCGTGTGGCAGGGATTGGATTAATTCTTGCACTTTTGCACCTTTTCTTTGAGCATTCGGGAAAAAAAGAGTTCACATTCTTTTTGTTTGTATTTGGATACTTATATATGACCGTTGAAATGCTCCGATTCCTAAGGTATTTCTTTCAGGAAATTACTACTTTTTTCGAATGGCTTACCTTTACGGTGTAAGTTATGCAAATCATCTTAGTAACGATAGTGATCGTATTCCTGATGTTGTTGCTATTACAAATCCTTCCACAATTCTCACCTCTATTTCTTAGCTTTTTCTTTTTCATCCTACTCTCGCACGTTTTATTTCAAATATTTTTTCCCGTTGTTCAAACCATTCTGGAACAAGCGCCTAAAGAAGCGCAACCAATTGTGCGTGTGTTACTTTTTTCGGTTTTTTTAACTTTTTTAAGCGATGCATTGTCGGAATGGTGCAAAAATCTACACTTAGAAGCTTTTGTGCCAATTATATCCGTTAGCTGTCATATCTTAATCCTCACCTATTGGTTGCCGTTGATTCAGCAAATGTTTAACACATTAACCAAATTGTTGATTGAGTAATCCAGGTGTAAAAAGGGGGGATACGGTTCATGCTTGAACCCTTATATACCTATATTTTTGGTGTAACTCGATATTTTCTCATTCTCCTTGTGGCGATTGTTTTCTCAATGATTCTAGATCTCCTATTCCCTCAGGGAAAACGTTGGACAAGATTATCTTTATTTTGCATTATTGTTTTATTTACACTTACGCCAGCTATAAATGCGATGCATGACATGCAACAGTTTTCAAAACAAATGATTACTGCATTTATGAGTGTTTATCCTGTGTTAACCGCAGGCCTCCTAATGAATAGCGGAACAATGGCATTTTCGATTTGGAACCCTGCTTTATATGTTTTCATTCAATTTTCAGTTGTTCTTACCGAAAAAATCTTAATTCCATTGTTGATGACCACTATTTTACTAGATTTTATTAGTCGCTTTCACCCTGCAACCCCCTTTACAAAACTGACAGATATTATTCGTACGTCCCTACTTAGTATTGTTTCAGCAATTGTTGTAATTTATAGTTTCTTCATTTCCGTACAAGGGTTTATCTCGTGGAATATATCGAGTGCTGTCACTGAGCCCATTAAGAAAATCATTCAACAAAATATTCCTTTCGTTGGATCCTTTTTCTCCGAAAGTCTAAGTACATTTACAAGATTTTCTTCTTCAATTACCTCAATCACTGGTGGTGGAATTGCATTTACAATTTTACTGGTGGTGTTAATTCCGACACTAAAAACAATTAGCGTGGCATTTTGTTATCGGTTAGTTGCTGCCATCATTGAACCTTTTGGTCCTGAAGATGTAGCGAGTTTCTTAGACGATATTGGAAAATCAATTTTCGTATTAAGCATCTTATCATTTCTCATTGCCTTCGCCTTTTTCTACACAGCAATTTTCGTGGTGATTTTAGTGAAATTTTCACTTTTAGTGAGGGGAGCATAATGTCTGAGTGGTTTAGAGGGCTAATATTTATTATTTTGTTAAGTGAAATCCTCCAATCGGTTTTTCATGATTCTAATTCGAAAGAAAAATTGGAACAATATACGAAACTCGGACTAGCAATGTATATGTTATTGTTTATCTCTTCATTTTTCTATGAATAGTTAGTGTATACATATCATATAGTTTATCAAATGCCTGTCTCACTTAAGAGAGGAGCGTGATTCCATCCATTAAAACGAATCGAGTTAAAAGTAGCGTCTTGCTCGCTAGCCTCTTAGTATTCATGGTGTTTTTCTTATTTAATACCTTTTTTTTCACCAAGCAACCATCAACAGCCAGTCAGTCAAAAGATACAGCGTCTCAAGAACAATCATTAAAAAACGCACTAGAAAATATGGCTGGGGTAGGTGAAGTCGAATTATTTTTTTATACAGGCACGAACGAGCCTCAACAATCAGTTCTGGAAAAACCTAGTTTTACGTTGTTTGATCAAAAGAAAAGTGAACAAACAACCATTCGATCTATTTTGGTTGTAGCAACTGGTGCAGATCAAGCACATATCAGATTATTGTTGAAAGAGTATTTGTCGGCTATTTTATTTTTACCAAAACACAGAATTATCGTCGTCCCGATGGATGAGAAAGGGGTTTCAAAATGAAAGTCAAAAAACGTACAGTGTGGATGCTAACTTTATTAAGTTTGGTTGCAGTAATTTCGGTGTATTATGTGAAAGAACCCAACAATATGCCCTTTGATGGATTAGCTATTTTCTCGGATGAAACACTAGAACAAATGAAAATTGATGAAGCTGCTTCAGGAGAATCAGTAACGCCAGTATATGCGCAAAGTGCGTTGTTTGAAGAGATTAGAATGGAAATGCAGAATGAACGCAGTCAATTAAGAGAACAATTGACTAAGAGAATTGCTTCAAATGAAATGACTGCCGACGAAGTTAATGAGGCATACTCGACGATGGATGATCTAACAATTCGTGATTCAACTGAAGCGATGCTTGAAATGTTGATTCGATCTTTAGGTTACTCTGATGCGCTCGTCCAAACGGATCATGGTAAAGTGGACGTGATGGTCATTTCTGATGAACAAGGAAAAGCACAAGCGAATGAAATTATTCACATTGTTAAAAAGCAATGGGATGATGCTAAGAATGTAAAAGTAACATTCCAACCAGCTTCTTAATAGATTAAAAGGGCCATAATAGGCCCTTTTTTGATGTTTAGGATTCAACGTGACAATGGGAATGACCGAGAGGGTGTTGTTGTGTCTTGAATACTTTTAGAATTAGATTGCATGTATGAATTTTGATAAATTACATATAAAAGAACCCAAACATATGGAGATTTCATATTTTCATTAGTGAAGAGATTGTATAAAATCATAAAAGCGTTCAAGAAAAGTCTACTTTTTTAAAAAATTAGGACCAACTCATAAAAAGTTTTGGTTATCTATTTCAAATTTTCACAAAAACGTCTAAAATAAAAGAAGTACGTAATTCGATACAAGGTAAGGGGAGTTCGAAATGTTAAAAGTACAAGAAATTCGTGAGATTATAAAGTTAATTGACCAATCATCCATCGATGAGTTTATTTACGAAGCAGAAGGCACAAAGGTGAAACTTAAAAAAAATACGGTTCAACCATCAACTGAAGGATTAATCCTTCAATCTAAACCTGTTGCACAACCGACTTCAGAACCGGTGCAAGTAGCAGAAGTGAAACAAACATCTGTAACGCCAACTGTAAAAGAGACGCCATCAAAAATTGAAACGAAAGAACCGTCTGTTAACGACGAATCTCTCCATAAGATTACATCGCCAATGGTTGGAACTTTCTATAAATCTTCATCTCCAGAGTCGCCAGCATATGTTCAAGTGGGCGATAAAGTAACAAATAGTGAGATAGTCTGTATAGTAGAAGCGATGAAATTATTTAATGAAATCGAAGCAGAAGTGTCTGGCGAGATTGTAGAAATTTTAGCAAAAGATGGACAACTCGTTGAGTACGGCCAACCTCTGTTCTTAGTAAAAGCGGACTGAGGGGGGATTGAATGATGAGAAAAGTATTGATTGCTAACCGTGGTGAAATCGCAGTTCGTATTATTCGAGCATGCAAAGAGTTAGACATCGAAACAGTTGCAGTATTTTCAGAAGCTGATCGGGATGCTTTACATGTACAAATGGCAGATGAAGCATATTGTATCGGTCCGAAACTATCAAAAGATAGCTATTTAAATTTCAGCAACATCATTAGTGTTGCAAAATTAACTGGTTGCGATGGAATCCATCCAGGTTATGGATTTTTAGCTGAAAATGCGAGTTTCGCTGAATTATGCGAACAATGTAGTATTACTTTTATTGGACCAACATCAGATGCGATTTCAAGGATGGGTACAAAAGATGTAGCGCGTGAAACGATGCGCAAAGCGAATGTTCCAGTTGTTCCTGGATCTACAGGAATTGTCGCTGACGAAAAAGAAGGTTTAGAAATCGCTAAAAAAATCGGTTTTCCAGTGATCATCAAAGCAACTGCTGGTGGTGGCGGAAAAGGGATTCGTGTGGCGAGGACTGAAGAAGAATTGGTTAAAGGGATTCAAATTACTCAAAAAGAAGCAGCAGCAGCATTTGGGAATCCAGGCGTCTATATCGAAAAATTCATTGAAATTTTCAGACATGTGGAAATTCAAGTGTTAGCGGATAATTTCGGAAATGCGATTCATTTAGGTGAGCGTGATTGTTCAATTCAACGTCGTATGCAAAAACTAGTAGAAGAAGCACCATCACCAGCCTTATCGCCAGAGATTCGAAAGCAAATGGGTGACGCAGCTGTCAAAGCTGCGCTTGCTGTAAACTATAGAAGCGCTGGAACAGTTGAGTTTATCTTTGATCATATCAATCAAAAGTTTTATTTCATGGAAATGAATACTCGGATTCAAGTTGAACATCCTGTAACAGAAATGGTTACAGGAATAGATTTAATTCAACAACAATTAAAAGTGGCTTCTGGTGAGAAATTAGCTTATACACAAGACGACGTGAAAATTAAAGGATGGGCAATTGAATGCCGTATAAATGCAGAAAATCCATCTAAAAACTTCATGCCTTCAGCAGGAAAAGTGGAAATGTATTTAGCGCCTGGTGGATACGGTGTGCGTGTAGATTCTGCTATGTATTCAGGTTATAGTATCCCCCCGTATTATGATTCAATGGTTGCAAAACTCATTACATTTGCAGATACTCGTGAAGAAGCGGTAGCAAAGATGAAACGTGCACTTAGTGAATTTGTAATCGAAGGGGTACATACAACGATTCCTTTCCATGCTAAATTAATGGATCACGACGTATTTAAATCAGGCGATTTTGATACAAAGTTTTTAGAAAAATATGATGTTATGAATTCCTAAGAAAGGATGATTTAAATGGCTGAAAAAACAGCAACTGCTTACTTACAAATGACTCCTGCGGGGAAAGAGGAGTTAGGCAAGATTGAAGTGGCACCTGAAGTATTAGAAGTTATTGCTGGAATAGCAACTACGGATGTAGAAGGTGTTGCTGGAACACGTGGTAGTTTTGCCACTGGGGTTGCAGAACGTCTAGGAAAAAAAGTTCATGGCAAAGGCATTAAAACTGAATTAACTTCAGAAGGTCTATTTGTTGAAATTTCATGTACTGTAAAATATGGGTCTTCCATCCCTAAAGTAGCTAAAGAAGTTCAAAGTCAAGTGCGACAAGCAATTATGAATATGACCTCTCTTGAAACACAAGAAGTTAACGTTCACATTACTGGTGTTCAATTTGAACAATCCAAAGAAACAGCAACTGAATAATATCTAACATCGTTCGGTAAATCCGAGCGGTGTTTTTTTCTGAACATTCGAACTTACTTCTGAGTATGTCTTGTGAGTTGGAAATATGCTATGATGTTTTCGAAAGCACTTAAAAGGAGACTATCCCATGAAACGTAGAGAAGCTCGTGAAAAAGCGTTGCAAACTTTGTTTCAGTTAGAAAACACGGAGATGACAATAGAAGAAGCGATGAGTCACATTCTTGATGGCGAAAACGATTCTTTTTGTGAAAAACTTATTCGTGGAACAACTGAACACCTAACGCAAATAGATGAATCACTAAAATCAAAATTAGAAAACTGGTCATTAGAACGTTTGCCTAAAATCGAACGTACGATATTACGTCTGGCAGTTTTTGAATTATTATTTATGAAAGAAGCCCCTTCTAAAGTAGTAATGAACGAAGCAATTGAATTAAGTAAAATCTTTGGAGACGACAAATCGAGCAAGTTTGTTAATGGTGTTTTATCCAAGTATTCGGCTGAGTCTTCTAACTAAAAATAGGAGGAAATTTTACATGTCAAGCACATCAATTAGTGGAAAAGAAATAGGACAAGGGATAAGAAATGATTTAGAAAAACGCATCAATCATTTAAAGAGTCAAAGCATTATTCCTGGGTTAGCGGTTATTTTAGTAGGTGATGACCCTGCATCAAAAACTTATGTTTCCAATAAACAAAAAACGTGTGAGTCTCTTGGCATGTATTCAAGACTCCTTTCATTTGAGTCAGACTTACCTGAATTGGAATTAATTCAACAAATTCAATCACTCAATATAGACCCACAAATTCATGGGATTTTAGTACAACTTCCTTTACCGAAACACATTTGCGAAACTAAAGTGTTAGCCGCAATTTTGCCATCTAAAGACGTTGACGGCTTTCACCCATTAAATGTAGGGAAAATGATGCTTGGCCAGGAGACGTTTCTGCCATGTACGCCATATGGAATCATTAAAATTCTGGAATATACTGGAATTGAGATAAGTGGAAAGCATGCTGTCATTGTAGGGAGAAGTCAAATTGTTGGTAAACCTATGGGACAACTACTTTTGCAAAAAGATGCTACGGTTACATATGCTCACTCGAAAACTCCGAATTTAAAAGAAATCACTTTGCAAGCTGATATTTTGGTTGTGGCAATAGGTAGAACAAAGTTAATTACTGACGATTTTGTGAAATCTGGTGCTGTCGTCATTGATGTTGGAATGAACCGTGATGAAAATAATCACTTATGTGGTGATGTTGATTTTGAATCCGTGAAAGAGAAAGTTTCATACATAACTCCGGTGCCAGGAGGCGTTGGGCCAATGACGATTACAATGTTAATGGCTAACACTGTGCAATCTGCTGAAAATGAGTTACGTCAAGACAAATGAACGCAAAACAGGTAAAATATACGAAAGAAGCTGTTTTTCTTATAGAAAGACAGCTTTTCTATTTCTTCTTTGTGAGGAGTTAAACTATTCGTGACAACCACTTCCTATTTAACTGTCAAAGCATTAACAAAATACATAAAACGAAAATTTGATGCTGATCCCCATTTACGCAATGTGTATGTGAAAGGGGAACTTTCTAATGTCAAAATACACTCGAGTGGACATATTTATTTTACTTTAAAAGATGAACAAACTAAGATAACCGCTGTAATGTTTGCTGCGCAAGCGAAAAACTTGAAATTTAGACCTGAGAGCGGTATGAATGTTCTCTTACAAGGCGATGTCAATGTTTACGAAGGTTCTGGCCAATATCAGTTATATGCGCAATTGTTGCAACCTGATGGAATCGGTGAACTTTTTATTGCATTTGAACAATTAAAAGAAAAACTCAAGAATGAAGGGTTATTCCAAGCTTCGAGGAAAAAAGACATTCCAAAATATCCTCAAAAAATAGGGGTGATAACCGCTTCTACTGGTGCAGCAGTCAGAGATATAGTCACTACTTTAAGTCGACGGTATCCACTAGCAGAAGTTATTATTTTTCCAGCATTAGTTCAAGGCTCAGCAGCTGCACCAAGTATTGTGAAGGCACTTAACCAAATGAATTCATATCCAAATGTAGATGTTTGTATTTTAGGTCGAGGTGGCGGGTCGATTGAAGATTTATGGGCATTTAACGAGGAAATCGTGGCCCGAGCGATTGCTCATAGTGAGATTCCAATTATTAGTGCGGTTGGTCATGAAACCGATACAACTATCGCTGATTTTGTGTCAGACTTACGTGCGCCTACACCAACGGCTGCCGCAGAACTTGCTGTACCCAATCAGATAGAATTGATGGAACGAATTACAAATAGAAAATCACAAATCATCTCTACAGTTTCCGCCATATTATCACAAGAACGGAAAAGGTTAACACGTGTAATATCGGCATACCCAATCGCTTACCCAGAGAGATTATATAGGCCTTTTGTCGAAAAAATCACTCGTATTACCGAGCAGTTAGAAAAAAGTGGGAATATCTTACTTCAACAGAAACAGCAAAATTTGAGTCAACTCTCCATGCGCTTAGCATTGCAAAATCCAGAAAAAACCGTTCGTCAATCTAAAAAAAACATGCATGCATTTGAGGAACGTTTACATGTAGCTGCCAAAAAAAATATTCAAACAAAGGGACGTTCATTTAGTAACATCATTCAACTACTTGAGGCATTAAATCCTTTAAAAATCATGGATAGAGGCTACAGCTTAACCTACCAAAATGATCAGGTGATTAAATCGATTGAAGAGGTTGATCCAATGGAACTTCTGCATATAAAATTGCAAGATGGCGATGTCATTGCATCAATTAAGTCTATTAATAAACAGTCTAAAGGAGAATCGTGATGGCAAAAACTAATGTATCTTTTGATCAAGCAATTGAACAACTTGAAGAAATTGTACGTCTACTTGAACAAGGTGATGTTCCTCTTGAAGATGCGATTTCACTGTATCAAAAAGGGATGGGACTGTCGACAATTTGTCATGATAAATTACAGCATGCTGAAAAACAATTGATATCGATTATGGATGATAATGGGGAGAAAGTTCCGTTTCAATCAACTGATAAAGAGGATACAACAAAATGATTTCCTTAGAGAACTTTACTGAACTCCATGTTCCTAAAATAGATTCGCAGCTTTCTACTCAAATCGAGTCAATTGAGGCACCTGAGATCTTAAAAGAAGCGATGCTGTATTCATTAGCTGCTGGAGGCAAACGGGTAAGACCAATGTTTTTACTTGCGGTCTTAGATTTTTTAAATGTTGCACATCCAGAAGCCTTGAAAGTAGGTTCAATGATTGAAATGATACATACGTATTCACTCATTCATGATGATTTGCCAAGCATGGACAATGATGACTATCGTCGTGGTAAATTGACTAATCATAAAGTGTTTGGTGAAGCATTAGCCATTTTAGCTGGGGATGGATTGCTGACTTATAGTTTTGGTGAGTTAGCACGATTGAGCGCGGTACCAGCTGAAGATAAACTTGAATTAATTCAGTTATTGAGTAAAGCAGCTGGTGCTGAAGGCATGGTTGGTGGTCAAGTCTTGGATATTGAAAGTGAGCGCAAGACTGTTTCCTTGAAAGAATTAGAATTAATTCATGTCAATAAAACTGGAGCTTTGTTATCGTTTAGTATTGAAGCAGGAGCCATCTTAGCAAATGCAGATGGGGAGACCAGAAAAGTATTAAAAGAATTTGGTTTTCATATTGGACTTGCCTTTCAAATTCAAGATGACATTCTAGATATCGAAGGTACTACTGAAAGTTTAGGAAAAACAGCTGGTAAAGATGTGGTTAGTGAAAAAAACACATATCCTGCCCTTTTATCATTAGAAGGGGCAAAAGATAAAAGAGATTGGCATTATCATCAAGCCATTCAACTACTTCGTTCTATTTCAAGTGCGACGGGCATGTTGGACGAACTCGCTGCATACATCATAAATCGTAAAAAGTAATTGGAAGTTAATGTTTGTACAATCCACTGACATTGATATAATGAAAGGTAATAAATTATTCAGCAAGTAATGTGTAAAGGTGTGTGATGTCGATGGATTTAAACTCAATTACAAGTCCATCCTTTATAAAAGATTTATCTAAAGACGAGCTATTAACATTAAGCGAAGAGATACGTACGTTCCTAATAGAAAAATTATCAGTAACAGGTGGTCATATCGGACCGAACCTAGGAGTAGTCGAACTAACGGTATCTCTTCATCGTATTTTCAATAGCCCAGAGGATAAGTTTATTTGGGATGTAGGACATCAAGCATATGTCCACAAAATTTTGACAGGCCGTGCAGATCAATTTGATACACTACGTCAATTTAAGGGTCTTTGTGGTTTTCCGAAGATGATTGAAAGTGAACATGATGTATGGGAAACAGGACATAGTTCTACTTCATTATCTGCTGCTATGGGAATGGCAGCAGCACGAGATATAAAAAATGAAAAGAATCACGTCATTCCAATAATCGGTGATGGTGCGCTTACTGGAGGTATGGCACTTGAAGCGTTAAATCATATTGGAGATGAGAAAACGGATATGATTGTTATCTTAAATGATAACGAAATGTCAATCGCCCCAAACGTGGGAGCACTTCATACGGTCTTAGGAAAATTACGAACTGCCGGGAAATATAACAAGGCAAAAGATGAGTTAGAGTACTTATTAAAAAAAATCCCTGCGGTTGGGGGCAAACTAGCGGCCACAGCTGAAAGAGTCAAAGATAGCTTAAAATATTTACTCGTTTCTGGTGTGTTTTTTGAAGAACTTGGATTCACTTATCTGGGACCAATAGATGGACATAATTATGATGATTTACAAGAAACATTATTGTATGCTAAAAAAATGAAGGGGCCGGTAATCGTACATGTCTTAACAAAAAAAGGCAAAGGTTATCGTCCTGCTGAAGAGGATAAAATTGGTACATGGCATGGAACTGGTCCATACAAAATGGAAACAGGTGATTTTGTAAAGTCATCTACAACCGCCCCTTCATGGAGTGGATTAGTCGCAGAAACTGTGCGAGATCTTGCCCGTGAGGATAAGCGAATTGTTGCGATAACACCTGCGATGCCTGTAGGTTCTAAATTAGAAGGCTTTGCAACAGAGTTTCCAGAAAGAATGTTCGATGTCGGCATTGCTGAGCAACATGCGACCACAATGGCTGCAGGACTTGCAACTCAAGGGATGAAACCATTTTTAGCTATTTATTCAACTTTCTTGCAACGCGCATATGATCAAGTCCTTCATGACATATGTCGTCAAAACTTAAATGTCTTTATCGGCATCGATCGAGCAGGGTTAGTTGGAGCGGATGGCGAAACTCATCAAGGTGTATTTGACATTTCATTTTTAAGACATTTACCAAACATGGTTATTATGATGCCTAAAGATGAAAATGAAGGACAACACATGGTGAAAACAGCGGTTGACTATAACGATGGGCCAATAGCAATGAGATATCCTAGAGGAAATGGTCTTGGTGTTAAAATGGATTCGAAACTACAAAGCATTCCAATCGGTTCATGGGAAGTGTTAAGAGAAGGCGCAGATGCAGCCATTCTGACATTTGGAACCACGATTCCTTTGGCTTTACAAGCTGCAGATATGTTAGCTAAACAAGGTGTATATGCTGAAGTCGTTAATGCTCGATTTATTAAACCGTTAGACGAAGAAATGCTTCATCGTTTAGTGGGCCGAAATCTTCCAATATTTACAGTTGAAGAAGCTGCTTTACAGGGTGGGTTTGGAAGTAGCATTTTAGAGTTTATGCAAGATCATGACTATACACATGTATCAATCAATCGTATGGGTATTCCAGATCACTTTATTGAACATGGAAATGTTGATGAACTGTTAAAAGAAATTCATTTGACGTCCGATGATTTGGTGTCGCGTATTCAACAAAAAATGAATAAAATGGGTAAGGCTGGTACACACGTATTATGATGAAAATCCTTAAAGAACGAGTCGATGTTTTACTAGTTGAACGAGGACTATGCGAAACTCGAGAAAAAGCGAAACGTGCAATTATGGCTGGAACTGTATATTCTAATGAGTTGCGTTTGGAAAAACCTGGGGAAAAAATTGCTGTCGATGTCCCTTTAAAAGTGAAAGGGAATGAAATGCCATATGTAAGCAGAGGTGGTTTAAAACTTGAAAAGGCACTTGATTATTTTCAAGTAAATGTCCAGGATAAGCTAATGCTTGATATTGGAGCTTCTACGGGTGGCTTTACTGACTGTGCCCTTCAAAACGGCGCACGTCATTGTTATGCGCTTGATGTTGGATACAATCAGTTAGCCTGGAAAATACGCCAAGATGAACGTGTAACGGTTATGGAGCGTACAAACTTCAGGTATGTAACACCAGCAGATTTAACAAAAGGGCTACCTGAATTTGCAACAATTGACGTATCATTTATCTCATTAAAACTAATCTTGCCTGTTTTAAAAACGTTGCTTGTGCCGGGTAGCGATGTTATTGCATTAGTGAAACCACAGTTTGAAGCTGGAAAAGCCAATGTAGGTAAAAAAGGTGTTGTTAGGGATGCAAAAGTTCACTTCAATGTGTTAGAAACAATTTCGCACTTTTCACAAGATGTAGGTTTCACTCTCCGAAATGTTTCATACTCTCCAATAACAGGAGGGGAAGGAAATATCGAATTTTTATTCCATCTAACAGCCACTGAACAGAATGAAACCACTTTTAGTGATGAACAATTGAAACAAATTGTACAAGATGCACACCAACAGCTATCGTGAAACGACCCATCAAATGGGTCGTTTTTTCTTGTGTGGATGAGCTGTTAATGGTACGATTTGAATACTTAAGTATAATTATTCATTCATAGGAGGACCAATGTTGAACAAAGGCCAAAGACATATTAGAATTCGTGATATTATCGCGAATCATGAAATTGAAACACAAGATGATTTAGTAGAGATATTAAAAAATGCTGGGTACAATGTCACACAAGCTACGGTTTCTCGCGACATAAAAGAGCTACATTTAGTGAAAGTGCCTTTACAAGATGGACGATATAAGTATAGTCTTCCGGCAGATCAACGATTCAATCCAATGCAAAAACTACATCGGGCGTTAACGGATGCATTTGTAAGTATTGATGGGGCTAGTCATTTTCTCATTATGAAGACACTTCCGGGGAATGCACACGCAATTGGCTCGTTAATTGATCATTTAGATTGGAAAGAGATTCTTGGTACAATTTGTGGAGATGACACTTGTTTAATTATTTGTAAAGACACCGCTGAACGAGAACTGATTAAAACAAGATTGCTCGAAATGCTTTAAAAGAGGTGAAGCTTTGTGCTAAAAGAGTTATCCATAAAAAACTTTGCCATAATTGAAGAAGTATCCGTAAGCTTTTCTGATGGTCTGACGGTGCTTACTGGTGAAACAGGTGCGGGAAAATCCATTATTATAGATGCTGTCCATCTGCTTGCCGGAGGTAGAGGTTCTCAAGAATTCATTCGTCACGGGGCGAAAAAAGCAGAACTTGAAGGGTTATTTTACATTCATAATGAGCAACATCCTGTATTTCAAAAATTACAAAATGTAGGAATTGAAGCAGATGAAGACTCCGTTATTTTGCGTCGAGAAATTAACGATCATGGCAAAAGTGTTTGTCGAGTAAATGGGAAATTAGTAACAATTGCCATTTTAAGAGAAATTGGTGGTTCATTAATTGATATTCATGGACAACATGAAAGTCAAGAATTAATGGATGAACGTATGCATATAGCGCTCCTTGACCAATTTGCTGGCAACAAACTACAGCGTGCAAAAGAAAGTTATTTCCAACTTTATCAAACTTTTTTAACTTTAAAGAAAGAACTTGCTGCGGTCAGTGACAATGAACAGCAGATTGCTCAAAAAATTGATTTGTATCAATACCAAATTAATGAAATTGACGCGATGGCGTTAATTAATCATGAAGACGATGAACTTCAGATAGAACGAAAAAAATTCCAAAACTATCACAAAGTATTTGAACGGATATCAAGCGTATATGAAGCGTTAAATGGTGAATCAAAAGGGTTGGATTGGGTCGGAAATGCGATGAGCGACCTTGATGATATCGCATCTTTTGATGAAACTTATAAAGATCAAGCAGAATTAGTGTCTAATGCTTTTTATTCTTTACAAGATTTGTCATACCAGTTAAAAGGTGTGATGGATGAATCTGAGTTCGATGAAGAACGATTAAATGTGATTGAAGATCGGTTAGCTTCTATTCAATCTTTAAAACGGAAATATGGAAATTCGATTGAAGAAATTTTATCCTATCGGTTTAAAATTGGAGAAGAATTGGATGCCCTCGTAAATCGAGATGAACGCATTCAACAACGTCAAAAAGCACTTGCAGAAGTTTCACAAGCTTTAGAAATCGAAGCTAAAGAATTGACATTATATCGAAAAAAATCCGCAAAAAAATTAAGTAATGCAATCGTTTTGCAACTCCGTGAATTATATATGGAAAAAGCTACATTTGAAGTGGTTTTCAAAGAACATGCTCAATTTGATAAAAATGGAAAAGACGAAATATCATTTTACATGTCTACAAATGTTGGGGAACCAGCTAAAGCCATATCCAAAATTGCTTCGGGTGGAGAATTGTCTCGAATGATGCTTGCTTTAAAAAGTATCTTTTCCAAACATCAAGGTATTACATCCATTATTTTTGATGAAGTTGATACTGGCGTAAGTGGGCGTGTCGCTCAAGCGATTGCTGAAAAAATTGCCCATATTTCTTTTTCGTCTCAAGTATTATGTATTACGCATCTGCCTCAAGTAGCAGCGATGGCTGATCAACAATTATTAATTGAAAAAGAAGTATTAGGTGAAAGAACAATGACAAAGTTAACTGAAGTGACTGGTAAACATCGTGTTCAAGAATTAAGTCGTATGATGTCTGGAGCGGAAATTACAACGTTAACTTTGGATCATGCGACGGAATTGTTATCAATTGCTGAGCAAAGAAAAAAAATTTCACATGTATAATGTTATAAAGCACTGCTGTATCAGCATGTGCTTTTTTTTTTCGTAATTTTACCGTTCATAACAAGTCGATTGAAACACATAGTAACTATATCCTGTTAAAACGGAGGTGAAGTATGCGATGTGTTACGAATAAACGATTTGTTGCCATTCTCTTGGGCTTATTAATCATTTTTCCAAGTTCTTCTTGGGCAGCCAAAAATGACAATTCTCTAATTCCACTTGGTCAATCAATCGGAGTCCATTTAAAGTTAGAAAAACCTACTTTTGTTCACGATGTTTTAATTAATGAGCAATGGTGGTTCAAAAGTGGTGATCAAATCGTCTCATTCGACGAGAAATCAATAAATTCTATTGCTGATTGGAAAAAAACAATTAAAAATCAAAAAGCGCAAGAAGTTTCGATTGAATTTCTACGTGACAAAAAACGACAAGTAATATTAGTATCAACAAAACAACTTGAAAGTATGCTCCCTTTTGTTCGGGACCATACAGAGGGAATTGGAACCATCACATATGTGAATCCGACGACGAATGAATTTGGAGCGTTAGGACATCAAATTATTGATCAACAAATATTAAAAGCACCTCCATTTTTAGGGGGGAGTATTTATTTATCGGACGTGGCGAGAATTCATAAAAGTACCCCAGGAAATCCTGGGTATAAGATAGCAAAACACGCTACAGTATTTAATGAAGCTGGTATTGTAATTGAGAATACTGTCTATGGTGTATTTGGAGAATTGCAGCAATCAATGTTACAAAAAGGAGATGCCATTCCAACACTAGAAGTTCGAAAAATTGAAAAAGGGAAAGCAGAGTTGTTAACTGCTATTGAAGGCAATCATGTGAAGGCTTATCAAATTGAAATTATCAACGTCGATTTAACTTCTTTCCAATTCATTGTGACGGATAAAGAGTTAATTGAAAAAACTGGTGGTATTTTACAAGGAATGAGTGGAAGCCCAATTATTCAAGACGGTAAATTTGCGGGAGCTATTACCCATATGGTCGTTGATAATCCAGTAAAAGGTGCTGCAATCCCAATAAGGGAAATGTTGAAGAAAAAACCATAAAGAAAAAACTTGCCAAATGTATTAAGAAACTGTAAAAACAATAAGATCCGTTACTATCTGTATCCGATTAATATCAGTAATAGTAAATGTTGATTTCCACCAAGACGGACGCGTATCATGGTAGAACTTCTTTCGCCGCCCATCCTCAAAATAACAAATTATCCAAACGAAAGCTTAGGTCTTCAAATCATTTCATTAGAAAGATGGTCGGCAATTCCTAGGAGATACCTTTGGGGGAAATAAGACAAGCAAGTTCCAAAGAATCAGCTTTCAGTTCGCCAGCTACAAACGAGTGAATTAGCCGACCATCTTCTGTCTCTTTAAAAGATAAAACATAAGGATGTGAATTTTTATCCCTATGTAGATTATTATACTTTTGGCAATAAATGAAGAGCACACTAAAAAAGGAGGGCACTGAAAAAGTCCTCTTGAAACATCAATGCGAGTATGGAAACGATTTCGTTCCCATACTCGCATTTTTTCTTTAAAGTGGTTTTCCGTTCCAGGCAGACGCTTTCGGCGGGCACGGCTTCAATCTCCTCGTCACTATGTTCCTGCGGGGCTTTCAGCTCGCGCTTTTCCCGCTGGAGTCGCTGCCTTCCACTCAAATCCACTGTCCTGAAAAAGCTTATTTTACAACTTAATAAGGATTCCATTCCTGTATACTCAAATTAAATTAAGTAAATATAGGTGGTGCGTCAAGTGATTTTAAACCATGATACCCTTGATCTATGCCTGTACATGGCGATATACGACATTGTTGTACCTAAAAGATCATATGCTTCGGCAACTAAACGAACTTGTTGATTTTTCCGTCATCCTTGAGGAGCTCGAAATAAAATACTGTTTGGATAACGGCCGCGCTTCAAGAAACAGAGGAATATAAAGCACTGTCACGAAATCGCTATAAAATTGAAGCTGAAAATAGTGAGTTGAAAATTCCGCATGGGTACGATACGGCCAAATCAGCGGGTTTTTGGCATGGGAATTCATGCGGCAACCACCATATTCGCTATCAATCTGAAACGAATAATCAAGCTTCTGAATGAAAAAGAGTAAAAATAGTTAACGAAAAGAGGCACATTCTGTTCAAAACTCGAACAGGATGTGCCTCTTTTTCATTTTTAAGAACATACTCATCTAAAAGAACGATAATTTTTCAGTGCCCTCCTTAAAAAGTATGGTCTTTTTTCAATTTTTTGGTATGATATGAGTAACGATTATTCGACAATTTGTTAGAAAAACTTGACATTCGTCGAAAAAAGTCTAAACCTTCTAACTATTTACCCTTTTTTAAAACCTTTAAAGGGATTGTATTCGCTATGTCGAATTAACTTTATCAAGTGTGAAATTGGAAGATTGTGCCGAAATAACAAACGTCCATGTTCGCAATATACGTATCAAGGGGGAAATACCAATGGGGAAAATTAAAGTTGCAATCGCAGATGACAACAAAGAATTGGTGAAAACACTCGAATCTTATTTAGCTAGCCATGCAGAAATAGAAGTCGTGGCCACTGCACCAAATGGTAAAATGATACTGAATATGATGGAAAATGACTTACCGGATGTGTTGTTGTTAGATATTATCATGCCTCATTTAGATGGACTTGCTGTACTTGAAATGATGCAAGCAAATGAAAGCTTATCGAAAGTGCAAGTAATTATGCTAACCGCGTTTGGACAAGAAGATGTCATGAAGCAAGCAGTTGATTTAGGTGCTTCTTACTTTATGTTGAAGCCATTTGAATTTGATCGTTTGGTTAATCAAATTCTTCAAGTAGCGGGTCACAAACAAGAAAACACACAACGAGCAAATATTTTACAAGGACAACCACAACAAAAACCAAATCAAAAAATGATTGATACTACTATTACAGCTGTAATTAAAGAAATTGGTGTTCCAGCACATATTAAAGGGTACGCATATTTACGTGAAGCCATTCACATGGTTTATGAAGATATCGAATTATTAGGATCTATTACAAAAGTCTTATATCCGGAAATTGCTGTTAAATTTAATACAACATCTTCCCGAGTTGAGCGTGCTATCCGTCACGCCATCGAAGTGGCATGGAACCGAGGAAATTATGAATCGATTTCCAAAACCTTCGGTTATACTGTTCATCATTTAAAAAGCAAGCCGACTAATTCAGAGTTCATCGCAATGATCGCAGACAAAATTCGCTTGGAAAACATGGCAAGTTAATCTAAAACACAGATATCGTGTTATCGATATCTGTGTTTTTTTACCTAAATTAAAAAAAGTATGTGCATATATTAGAAGGGAGAGGGTAAAGAATCATATACATATAGACAAGGTGTTGACGATACATGATAAGAGTTCCGATATATGCACACCGAGGAGCTTCTGCATATGCACTTGAAAATTCTTCTGAAGCTTTTATTAAAGCAATAGAACTTGGTGCAGATGGGATTGAAATTGATTTACAGTTAACGAAGGATCTAGTCCCTGTTGTTACACACGATAAGGATTTTTGGAGGTTAGCGAAAGTACGTAAAACTGTATCATCTATGAACTATATAGATGTGAAGAAATTAAAATTAGGAAAAACTTTTTTTCGTTGTTTAAATGGTGATACGATTCTAACTTTTCAAGAAGTATTAGAATTTGCTGAAAAGAATGATATAGCTCTAAATGTCGAGTTAAAAGAATCATTTGTGAACGCATCTAAACAAATTGATGTGCTATTTAAACGGTCTTATTCCCATGTAAATATTCATTTTTCTTCATTTCATTATGATGTATTAGAACGTATTAAAAAATGTAACCCAATGCTACAAACAGCATATATCGGTACAAATAAAACCAATTGGGAGAATCTTGGACAACTGAGAGCAGCCGATGCCCTTCATATGCATAAGAGACATTACACTAATAAAAAATTGGACTTAGCATTCCAATCTAATATGCCACTTCGTTTTTACGGCATTGATGGAAAAGAATCGTACTTAACAGACCCTCATCCAGCTGTAATAGGGTGGATTACAGACTATCCTGATCGAGTTCTTATCAAACAATTAGAAAAGGAATCCTGATGTGAAAATCAGGATTCCTTTTTTTTCATAAATTTGTCTTGTACTTTTCCATTTTTTCGATCTCTGCGCAGTAAAAATCCTGCAAAGAATCCAAATCCAACAATTAATAATAAAAAGCCAATCACGAGCTGTAACCATAAATAAGGAATCGGTTCAATTAAATTGCCGAAAATAGTGTCCCTCATGAGTTTGATTCCTCCTGCTGCCATTAACCCTGGAATCAATAACACAATAAATGCTAACATTCTTGCCATTTCTTTCAACTCCTAAAAAACGCATCCAGTATTTCTAATTTATAAATAAACACTAGGATTTAATCTCCTTTCATTCTACTAGCTTCCAAATCGTTGTCAACAATCCTTGGATAAGATATGATTTAATTAAGTTTTGCATAATCTTGCATATAGATGGTGGGGGATTTGAATGTCTTTGCATAATGTGATGGTTATTGGTGGAGGGATTGGTGGAACTGCTATATTAAAATTGTTACTTTCCACAGAATTATTCAATGTACAACATGTGGTGGATTTGAACAAAGAAGCACCAGCAATACAACTAGCAAAAAAAAATAACATACCAGTCAGTACTGATTGGAAATCTGTGCTGACAGAAAATTTTCATATCATCATTGATTTAACTGGGGATCCGGAAGTCTTTAAAGACCTACTGAAAAGTAGACCGGCAAATACGGTGTTAATTCCTGGGACAATCGCGAATATGATCGTCCAATTGTTGGCTGAAAAGGATCAATTTAATCAAACGATTAGAGAAGAATCACATAAGCAACATTTAATCTTTAATTCCATCGAAGAAGGTATGATAGGAATTGACGAAAAGGGAGTTGTAAACTTTTTTAATAAAAGCGCAGAGCGCATGATTAATATTTCTGTAGAACAAGCACTTGGCAAACCAATCTATGAAATTATCCCTCAAAGTGAACTGCCTCGAACTTTTGAAACAGGACGAACTGAACTGAACCAGGAGTTGGAGTTGAGTAACGGCTTAAAAATTGTCACTTCAAGATTCCCGATTATTGATAAAAAAGGTAGACGTATAGGGGCGTTTTCAGTATTTAAAGATATTTCTGAGGTCGTTAATTTAGCGGGAGAAATTACAAATTTAAAAGAAGTTCAAACGATGCTTCAAGCGATTATCCATTCTAGTGACGATGCAATTTCTGTTGTGGATGAAGAAGGAAAAGGGTTATTAATTAATCCAGCGTATACTCGAATTACGGGTCTTGAAACAAATGATGTGATTGGGAAACCAGCTACCGCAGATATTAGTGAAGGTGAAAGTATGCATTTGAAAGTATTACAATTACGAAAGCCTATTCGTGGTGTCAATATGCGTGTAGGCCCTTTAAAACGCGATGTGATTGTAAATGTTGCTCCGATTATTGTGAACAATCGTTTAAAGGGTAGTGTGGGGGTCATACATGATATGACAGAAATTCGAACGTTAATGAAAGATCTCGACCGAGCAAGAAGTATCATTCGAACTCTCGAATCAAAATATACGTTCGATGATATTATAGGTGATTCGAATGAGATGCGGATTTCAATTGAACAAGCAAAGTTAGCCGCTAAAACACCGGTCACAGTATTATTGAGAGGCGAATCAGGGACAGGGAAAGAGCTCTTTGCACACGCCATTCACAGTTCGAGCGATCGAAAATACAATAAGTTCATTCGTGTGAATTGTGCAGCTTTTGCTGAACAGCTGTTAGAAAGTGAATTATTTGGGTACGAAGAAAGCGCATATACGGGTGCTAAAAAAGGGATAAAAAAAGGATTATTTGAAGAAGCAAATCATGGGAGTATCTTTTTAGATGAAATTGGTGAACTTTCAAGTAGTACTCAAGCAAAATTGCTTCGCGTTTTACAAGAAGGTGAAATCGTGCCTGTTGGCGGAGTGAAACCAATTACCGTCGATGTACGGGTAATTGCTGCCACAAATATTCATATGGAAAAAGCGATGTTAGAAGGCAGGTTTAGAGAAGACCTTTATTATCGCTTAAATCGAATGCCTATTCAAATTCCTCCATTGCGTAATCGGAAACAGGACATTCCTTCCATTGCAGATCGGTTACTTACAAAGCTAAACCAGGAGTATGGACGAAATGTAGAATCCATTTCCGAATTAGCCATGCAAAGACTTTGTGTATATCCTTGGCCTGGAAATGTTCGAGAACTAGAGAATATTATTAGCAGAGGCATGATTTTTATGCGAACATCAGAATCCATTTTAGACGCACGCCATTTACCGTTATCAATGATGAACGATCAAGAGCTAGAACTACGGCAACCAATTGATCAAGTTTTGCCATTAGTAGACCAAATGGAGCGCATGGAGAAAGAAATATTGTCTTCATCTCTTAAAATAACAAATGGAAATAAATCGAAAACGGCTAGACAATTAGGAATCTCATTACGAACTTTATATTACAAATTAGAAAAATATGAACTCGTATAACATTGTATGCAAAAAACTGCATGGTTTGAAAAAATTTGCGTGCTATAAATGACATGTTTTTGACAAATAAAGCGTTTTCAAGATTGTTAAATAGACACATTTTATGCTTAAATTATAGATGTAGAGGTGAATAATAATGAAATTAAACGATTTAATCAAACAAGCTTCAGCTTCAGTAGAAAATGTGGTAGCGGTAGCGACCGCTGCAGATATAGAAGTGCTCGAAGCTGTCAGTATGGCGATTGAACATGATATGGCTAGCTTTCGGTTATTTGATGACGAGAGTAAGTTGAAAGAAATGTTGGTCTTGCACTTTCCACATTTATTGAATCATCCTAAGATTTCTCTACATCATGTTAAAAATGACCAACAAGCAGCAATTTCCGCTGTCAAAACAGTTCATTTAAATGAAGCGAACGTACTAATGAAAGGGCATTTACCAACGGCTCTAATTTTAAAAGCTGTTTTAAATCCTGATTTCGGTCTTCGAACAGGTAATGTACTTTCCCATGTTGCTGCATTTGAAGTGCAGGGGTTTGACCGTTTAATTTTCGTAACAGACGCTGCAATGAATATTGCACCAGATTTAATTCAAAAATCTCAAATAATACAAAATGCAGTGAAGGTCGCTCATTCTGTAGGAGTTGAAAATCCTATAGTAGCCCCTTTGACAGCAGTTGAAACGGTGAATCCATCGATGCAACCTACTCTTGATGCTGCTGCTTTAGTAGCCATGAATACGAGAGGTCAAATAACCGGCTGTGTGATTGATGGTCCTGTAGCTCTTGATAATGCGATTTCAGTAGAAGCTGCACATCATAAAGGGTTGACTGGTCCATACGCGGGTCAAGCGGATATTCTACTTGTTCCAAATATTGAAGCAGGTAATATTTTATACAAGTCACTTGTTTACTTTGCTAGAGCAAAAGTAGGTGCAGTAATTTTAGGCGCAAAGGCACCTATCGTCTTAACGTCACGTTCGGATAGCGCTGAAAGTAAATTAAACTCATTAGCATTAGCAATCTGTTCTTCTAAGAATTAAGAGACGACCAAATTAAAGGAGGAATTATTAATGGAAATTTTTAAATATATGGAGACTTACGATTACGAACAATTGGTGTTTTGCCAGGATAAAAATTCAGGATTGAAAGCAATCATTGCTATACATGATACAACTTTAGGACCCGCACTCGGTGGAACACGTATGTGGAATTACGCAACAGAAGAAGAAGCGATTGAAGATGCTCTCCGCTTAGCAAAGGGAATGACTTACAAGAATGCCGCTGCTGGTTTAAATCTTGGCGGTGGGAAAACGGTTATTATCGGAGATCCATTAAAAGATAAGAATGAAGAAATGTTCCGTGCTTTCGGTCGCTTTATTCAAGGTTTGAATGGTCGTTATATTACGGCTGAAGATGTAGGTACTACGGTTGCTGACATGGACTTAATCCATGAAGAAACGAATTATGTTACAGGAATTTCTCCTGCTTTTGGTTCTTCTGGTAATCCGTCGCCTGTAACAGCATATGGCGTATATCGTGGAATGAAAGCAGCTGCTATGGAAGCATACGGTAGTGATTCTCTTGAGGGTAAACGGATTGCAGTTCAAGGAGTTGGAAATGTAGCTTACAATTTATGCCGACATTTACATGAAGAAGGCGCTAAATTGATTGTTACAGATATTAATAAAGCAGCAGTTGATCGTGTAGTTGAAGAGTTTGGTGCAGTTGCTGTAAATACAGATGAGATTTATTCGCAAGACGTAGATATATTCGCACCATGTGCACTAGGTGCCATAATTAATGATGATACAATTCCGCAATTAAAAGCAAAAGTGATTGCAGGTGCTGCAAACAATCAACTAAAAGAAACAAAACACGGTGATAAATTGCATGAGCTTGGAATTGTTTACGCACCTGATTATGTAATCAACTCTGGTGGAGTAATTAACGTAGCTGATGAATTATATGGATATAACCGCGAAAGAGCAATGAAGCGTGTTGAAACCGTGTATGACAGTATTGCTAAAGTAATGAATATTTCACGTACTCAAGGAATTCCTACTTATGTTGCAGCAGACCGTTTGGCGGAAGAGCGAATTGCACGCGTCGGAAAATCACGTACTCAATTTTTACAAAATGAAAAACATATTTTAAGCGGGCGTTAATCAAATTTTTGGGAGGAATCATTGTGCAAGAACATTCATATCGCATTCTTGTCATCAACCCAGGTTCCACATCTACAAAAATTGGTGTTTTTGAAAATGAAGTTTTATTGATGGAGAAAACGATTCGACATTCTTCAGAAGAAATCGGACAGTTTGATTCTATCATCGATCAATATGAATTTCGTAAGGCAACCATTTTAGAAGCTTTGGATGAAGAAGGAATCAATATTTCCAAATTGTCGGCCGTCTGTGGTAGAGGTGGCCTCCTTCGTCCAATTGAAGGCGGGACTTATGCGGTAAATGATGCAATGTTAATAGATTTAAAAAAAGGGTTCTCTGGACAGCACGCATCTAATTTAGGTGGGATATTAGCATTTGAAATTGCTACAGGTTTAAATATTCCGTCATACATTGTCGATCCTGTAGTGGTTGATGAATTAGCATCAATTGCACGTATTTCTGGATTTTCATTAATTGAACGAAAATCCATTTTTCATGCGTTAAATCAAAAGGCAGTTGCCAGACGATATGCTAAAACGTGTGGCAAAGCTTATGAAGATTTGCGACTGATCGTTACCCATATGGGCGGCGGAATTACAGTGGGAGTTCATCAAAATGGACGAGTGGTTGAAGTGAATAATGGATTACACGGTGACGGACCATTCAGCCCAGAACGTGCCGGAACGGTTCCTGCTGGGGATTTAATCGATCTTTGTTTCTCAGGTGAGTACTATAGACATGAAATAATGAAAAAGTTAGTAGGTCAAGGTGGACTGGTTAGTTATCTTGGAACCAATGATGCAGTCGCTATTGAAAAGCGTATTGTCAATGGTGATAAAGAAGCGGAGCTCGTTTATGACGCAATGGCTTATCAAGTCGCCAAAGAAATCGGCTCTGCAAGTGCGGTATTAGAAGGAAAAATCGATGCCATTATTCTAACTGGAGGACTCGCATACGGAAAAGAGTTTGTTGAGTCTATTTCTAAGCGGATTAACTGGATTGCTGATGTGATCGTGCAACCAGGTGAAAATGAATTACAAGCATTGTCTGAAGGCGCGATACGTGTCTTAAATGGTGAAGAACAGGCAAAAGTATACCCGAACTCACAATAAAGGAGGCCGATAGTTATGGCTCAAGAATATGATGTTGTCATTCTAGGAGGCGGAACTGGCGGGTACGTCGCTGCAATCCGCTCGGCTCAATTAGGATTGAAAACTGCAATTGTTGAAAAAGGAAAACTAGGTGGAACTTGCCTACATAATGGATGTATTCCAAGTAAAGCACTCCTGAGAAGCGCTGAAGTCTATGCAATGACTAAAAATCATGCTGCAGACTTTGGGGTATCTACCGGTGAAGTGACATTAGATTTTTCACGTGTACAAGCTCGAAAAGAAAGCATCGTGTCGCAACTTCATCAAGGTGTACAAGGATTGATGAAAAAAGGAAAAATTGATGTATTTGAAGGAACAGGACGAATGTTAGGACCTTCTATTTTTTCGCCTTCTCCAGGTGGAACTGTCTCAGTAGAAATGAATAATGGCGATGAAAATGAAATGCTAATTCCTAAGAATGTAGTAATCGCTACTGGCTCAAGACCACGCACACTTCCAGGTTTACAGGTAGATGGTACTTTAGTAATGAGTTCTGATGATGCGCTAAATATGACCGAGTTACCAAAATCCATCCTGATTGTTGGTGGAGGAGTAATTGGGATTGAATGGGCATCAATGCTTAATGATTTTGGAGTTGAAGTGACGGTTCTTGAATATGCTGATCATATTATTCCAACTGAAGATGTGGACATCTCAAAAGAAATGTTAAAATTATTGTCTAAAAAAGGCATTACATTTGTAACAAGTGCAAAAGTTCTACCAGAAACATTAGAAACAAATGAAAACACAGTGACGATCTCAGCAGAATTTAAAGGTGAAACAAAGACATTTACAGCGGAGAAAATGCTCGTATCTGTAGGGCGTCAAGCAAATGTTGAAGGCATTGGAATTGAAAACACGGATATTGTCATTGATAAAGGATTTATTCAAGTAAAAGATACTTTCCAAACAAAAGAATCTCACATCTATGCTATTGGGGATGTAATCGGTGGTTTACAACTTGCACATGTTGCTTCCCATGAAGGGATGACAGCAATCGAACATATTGCTGGTCAAAAAACTCACGCAATCGATTACAAGTTAGTCTCACGTTGCATCTATTCAAACCCAGAAGCTGCAAGTGTTGGAATTACTGAGCAACAAGCGAAAGATCAAGGCTTCGACGTGAAAGTCGGAAAATTCTCATTTAAAGCAATTGGAAAAGCACTTGTTTATGGAGAATCAGACGGCTTTGTGAAAATTGTCGCTGACAAAAAAACAAACGATTTACTAGGTGTACACATGATCGGACCTCACGTTACAGACATGATTTCTGAAGCTGGTTTAGCGATGGTACTTGATGCAACACCTTGGGAAATTGCGAATACTATACACCCACATCCTACATTGTCAGAAATAATGGGTGAAGCTGCTCTAGCAGTTGAGGGTAAAGCGATTCATATGTAAAAGGGGGATTTAAATAATGGGGAAAAATCGTCATGAAGAACTAGGGTTGTCGAACGATGACGTATTAAAGATTTTTGAAACAATGTTAATGGCTCGGCGAATCGATGAACGTATGTGGTTATTAAATCGAGCAGGAAAAATTCCATTCGTTATTTCATGTCAAGGTCAAGAGGCTACACAAGTAGGTGCAGCCTTTGCTTTGGATAATACAAAAGATTATATTGCACCATATTACCGTGACATGGGTGTGGTTTTGCACTTCGGAATGACAGCTCGTGATTTGATGCTTTCAGCTTTTGCGAAAGCTGAAGATCCAAACTCTGGTGGCCGTCAAATGCCTGGGCACTTTGGGCAAAAGAAGAATCGTATATTAACAGGTTCATCTCCTGTCACCACCCAACTTCCACATGCAGTTGGTGTCGCTTTAGCTGCTAAAATCCAACAAAAAGATTTCATTACCTTCGTTACGCTTGGAGAAGGTTCATCCAATCAAGGAGACTTCCATGAAGGGTTAAACTTTGCAGGCGTTCATAAGTTGCCATGTATCACAATGGTCGAAAACAATAAGTATGCGATTTCAGTACCTTATGACAGACAAGTAGCAGCTAAAAACGTAGCGGACCGTGCAATTGGTTACGGAATGCCTGGTTTTACAGTTGATGGGACCGATCCATTAGAAGTTTATAAAGTCGTTAAAGAAGCTGCAGAGCGTGCTCGTAACGGAGAAGGACCAAGCCTCATTGAAGCGGTATCCCACCGATTAACTGCTCACTCATCTGATGATGACCACCGCCAATACCGTACAGCGGAAGATCTGGCTGAAGGGCAAGCTGCTGATCCAATCGGTAAGTTTGCTGCGTATTTGACAGAATTAAACATTTTGACTGAAGCAACTGAAAAAGAACTTAATGACCGGATTATGAAAGAAGTAAATGAAGCAACTGATTATGCAGAAAATGCTCCATATGCTGCACCTGAAGATGCTTTAAAATACGTCTATGCTGAAAAAGACGGGGGGAACGCATAATGGCAGTAATGTCTTATATCGACGCGATAACACTCGCAATGAAAGAAGAAATGGAACGCGATGAAAACGTATTTGTCCTTGGTGAAGACGTAGGTCGTAAAGGCGGCGTATTCAAAGCTACTCAAGGATTATACGATCAATTTGGGGAAAACCGTGTTATGGATACTCCTTTAGCAGAATCTGCTATTGCCGGCGTGGGAATTGGTGCAGCAATGTACGGTATGCGTCCAATTGCAGAAATGCAATTTGCTGATTTCATCATGCCAGCTGTTAACCAAATCATTTCTGAAGCATCTCGTATACGTTATCGTTCCAATAATGACTGGTCTTGTCCAATTGTTTTCCGAGCACCTTTTGGTGGTGGAATCCATGGAGCTCTTTATCATTCACAATCTGTTGAGGCGATTTTTGCGAACCAACCTGGATTGAAAATCGTCATTCCTTCAACTCCTTATGATGCTAAAGGCTTATTAAAAGCGGCTATCCGTGATGAAGATCCAGTCATGTTCTTTGAGCATAAACGTGCATACCGTCTAATTAAAGGTGAAGTGCCTGAAGATGATTATACAATTGAAATTGGTAAGGCGGATATTAAACGCGTAGGTGAAGATATCACTGTTATTACTTACGGCCTGGCTGTTCACTTTGCGCTACAAGCGGCAGAACGTTTAGAACAAGATGGAATTTCAGCGCACGTTCTTGATCTACGCACGATTTACCCTTTAGATAAAGAAGCAATCATTGAAGCTGCTTCAAAAACTGGAAAAGTTCTTCTCGTGACTGAAGATAATATGGAAGGAAGCATCATGGGGGAAGTTGCAGCAATTATCGCTGAAAATTGTTTGTTTGACCTGGATGCACCAATTAAGCGATTAGCAGGACCTGACATTCCAGCAATGCCATATGCACCAACAATGGAAAAATTCTTTATGATTAACCCAGACAAAGTCGAAAAAGCAATGCGTGAACTTGCTGAATTTTAACCTGGAAGGAGGAGTTATACTTGGCAATCGAACAAATTAAAATGCCTCAACTTGGTGAGTCTGTTACAGAAGGAACAATCGAAAAATGGTTAGTTCAACCGGGGGATAAAGTAAACAAATACGATTCACTTGCAGAAGTGAACACTGACAAAGTAACGGCTGAAATACCTTCATCTTACACAGGAATCATTAAAGAGATTATTGCTAAAGAAGGCGAAACTTTAGACGTTGGAACAATTGTATGTACGATTGAAACTGAAGGTGGAGCAACAGCAGATGTTTCGGCATCAAATGATACACCTGTTGAAAAAGAAGTGGCTACAGAAATGCCAGCTGCTGATGCTAAAAAGGCATCTGCTCCCCTACAGCGTGAAAAAGGAGCGAAAGCTCGATATTCACCAGCAGTTCTTAAAATTGCACAAGAAAATGATATCGATTTATCGCTTGTTGAAGGATCTGGTAATGAGGGGCGTATTACGCGTAAAGACTTATTAGCTATTATCGAAAGCGGGAATATTCCAACAGCTAAATCAGAACCTTCGCCTCCACAAGTTTCTCAAAATTCGACGTTTACACAAACTCCGGACCAAGCTCCTGTTGCTAAAACAGCTGCTGCTCCTAGCAATGTTCAAGTAGCTGCCGGAGATATCGAAATTCCGGTTTCGGGGATACGTAAAGCCATTGCTGCCAATATGTTGCGCAGTAAACATGAAGCACCACATGCGTGGACGATGATTGAAGTCGATGTAACAAATTTAGTTCAATACCGTGATTCCATCAAAAATGAATTCAAGAAAAAAGAAGGTTTCAATGTGACGTATTTCGCATTCTTCGTAAAAGCTGTTTCTCAAGCTTTAAAAGAATTCCCAATGATGAACTCCATGTGGGCTGGCGATAAAATTGTGCAGAAAAAAGACATTAACATCTCAATCGCCGTTGCAACGGAAGATGCTTTATTTGTACCCGTCATTAAAAACGCGGACGAAAAAACAATTAAAGGCATTGGACGAGAAATTAATGAACTAGCGGGCAAAGTGCGTGCAGGTAAATTAAAATCAGACGAAATGCAAGGCGGGACTTTCACTGTAAACAACACCGGTTCATTTGGTTCGATTCAATCCATGGGCATCATTAATTATCCGCAAGCAGCGATTTTACAAGTAGAATCAATCGTTAAACGTCCAGTTATTATGGATGGTGGCATGATTGCAGCCCGCGATATGGTAAATCTATGCTTATCTCTAGATCACCGCGTATTAGACGGCCTAGTTTGTGGACGTTTCCTCGCACGCGTAAAAGAAATTTTAGAAAACATGACAAAAGAAAACACATCTGTATATTAACCGAAAAGTGAAAAGCGCCAATATAGCTCGACACTGGTGCTGGAAGAGCCGATTCGAAACTTGCTTTCGGATGAGGGTCTGAAGCTAAAGTGCGAGCTGGCGCTTGCAACTAGACATAATCGAAAAGTGAAAAGCGCCAATATAGCTCGACACTGGCGCTTTAATCTAAACCTAAAGGAAAACCACGATGCCGAAACATTCAGTCATCGTGGTTTTTTTGCTTTTATCAAACAACATTCTCAGTTAGACTAATAGTATGCAATAGATTCGAAGGAGGGAAGCGTTAGCGACCACATGACAATCGAACAAATGAAAAATACCTCATTCCCAAAAGTAAATTTTGAAAATTGGCAAGATGAAGCCGTTCGTACGCTAAAAGGCAAGTCATATAAACAACTGAATACACCAACATTTGAAGGAATCGAATTACAACCACTATATACGGCTGCACACTTACAGAAAACACTCAACCATTCCGCACTTATTTCGCACTCGAAAAACGATGCGAATTGGCTAATTGCACAAACTACTAATGCAATGAATGCATCAGAATTTTTACATAAAGCAAAAGATCAACTAAAACGTGGAAATGACATGATTGTCTATCGAGGGACCTCATCCCCATGGGATTGGAAAATCACTGAGCTCCAAGAATTAGCTGAATTGCTAAAAGCTCATCCATTCTATTTGTCAATTCATTCGACTGATGATCAAGTCAAGCAAGTGTTTGACTTATTATCTAAGGAAGACTATGAAAGCTTAACAGGTTATATTCAAGGGGCTTCAGTAGAATCTGTTAAAACAGTCCTTTCGACTAGCGATATTCACCATGCAGGTGGGACAGCTGTTCATGAACTCTCTCATAGTTTGTTGGCTTTAGCAAAACAATTAGAAAACCAACCAGATTTCTTAAACAAAGTAGCAGTGAAATTTGCAATCGATACGAACTTCTTTATGGAAATAGCTAAACTTCGTGCATTTCGCGTATTAACGAAAGCGTTTTCAAGTGCTTATCATCAAAAAGATGTGACAATACCAGTCTTAGCTGAAACATCAATGAGATCCTTTTCGAAACTGGATCCGACCGTTAATTTATTGCGCGCTGGAAATGCCACGTTTGCAGCAGTCTTAGGCGGTGCAGAAATTATATCGGTTATGCCACATGATGCGTTAACTGGTAGTTCTCCTTCTTCTGAACGGATTGCCCGTAATGTTCAACTGGTGATTCGAGAAGAGACGATGGTCAATAAAATGATAGATCCATCGGCTGGTTCCTATTACGTAGAGTCATTGACTGCAGAACTGGTTCGACAGGCGTGGGACTTATTCTTGTCGCTTGTTGAAATGGATGCAACGAAACAAGAAGAGCATTTGATGTCAATAGCTAGAGATATTCAAACATCTAGAAATCAAGCTGTTGCAAAGCGTAAAACGTCATTAATCGGAACAAATATATACGCTAACCCTACGGATGTTGTCGATGCTACAGGCCTCTCAATAGAGATTGAAAGATTGGCTAAGCCTTTTGAAGAGCTTCGAGTACACTTTAATGGAAATCCACTCCATGCAGCAGTTGTTTCGTTTGGCGTGTTAAGAGATGTAAAACCAAGAGCTGATTTTGTGCAAGGTTTTCTACAAGCAGGAGGTATGAATCCAACCATGAGTCCTGTATTTACAGAACCTATGGCTGCATGGCATTGGGTCAAAGCAAATAAGGTGGACTATGTTGTCGTAGCCGCAAAAGATGAATTAACAAAGGAAGTGCTCATTCAATTCATGCAGCAAACTGATCAACAAACAATTATTGATGTGGCTGGAAAACACCCCGAAGAGAGCCAATGGCGTGAACTAGGTCTTAATGGATCAATTTTTGCTGGACAGGATGTCATTGTAAAAATGCGGCAGTTGATAGAGGTCAAAAAAGCGGGGAGCCATGAATATGAAGCCTGATTTTAAAGCAATTCAATTAGAAAATTTTGTTTCTCAACCGACTCACTCAGAAGCAATTGACAATTCCTATTTAACGAATGAAGGCATTCGCTTATCATCAAGGTATACGAAAGAAGATGTTGAATCACTTAATCATCTGTCAGATTTTCCAGGAATCGCGCCAAATACACGCGGACCCTATCCAACCATGTATGTATCACGTCCATGGACCGTCCGGCAGTATGCTGGATTTTCAACTGCCGAAGAAAGCAACGCTTTTTATCGTCGAAACTTAGCGATGGGTCAAAAAGGCTTATCTGTTGCATTTGATTTAGCTACGCACCGTGGCTATGATTCCGATCATGAACGAGTGACAGGTGATGTTGGGAAAGCTGGAGTTGCAATTGATTCAATTGAAGATATGAAAATATTGTTTGATGGCATTCCACTAGATCAAATGTCCGTATCGATGACCATGAATGGGGCAGTATTGCCAATTTTGGCATTTTATATTGTAACCGCTGAGGAACAAGGTGTTACACCTGAGCTACTGACTGGGACCATTCAAAACGATATTTTGAAAGAATATATGGTGCGAAATACATATATTTATCCACCCAAGATGTCGATGAACATTATTGCGGATATTTTTGAATACACATCGAAGTTCATGCCGAAATTTAATTCAATTTCAATTTCTGGTTACCATATGCAAGAAGCCGGTGCCACTGCAGATATTGAACTTGCTTACACACTTGCAGATGGATTGGAATACGTTCGTACCGGTCTAAAAGCAGGAATTGATATTGATTCATTTGCGCCACGGTTGTCGTTCTTCTGGGCAATTGGGATGAACTACTTTATGGAAGTAGCAAAAATGCGCGCTGCTCGTAGAATATGGGCGCAAATGATGAAAACTTTCGATCCACAAAACCCGAAATCTTTGGCGCTTCGTACGCACTCTCAAACTTCAGGATGGAGTTTAACAGAACAAGATCCATTTAATAACGTGACGCGTACACTTATTGAAGCGAATGCATCAGCAATGGGGCATACTCAATCGCTACACACCAATGCTTTAGATGAAGCAATTGCATTGCCTACGGACTTTTCTGCTCGAATTGCTCGAAACACACAGCTTTTCTTACAAGAGGAAACAATGATGACGAAAGTAATCGATCCATGGGGCGGTTCTTATGCAGTTGAGAAGTTAACGGACGAATTAATGCAAAAAGCATGGACATTAATTGAAGAAATTGAAGAGCTTGGCGGAATGGCAAAAGCGATTGAAACTGGGTTGCCCAAAATGAAAATTGAAGAGGCCGCTGCAAAAAAACAAGCGCAAATTGATTCTGGCAAAGATATCATAATTGGGGTAAATCAATTCCGGTTGGCAGAAGAAGATCCAATTGATATTTTAAATATTGATAATACGGTTGTTCGACAAACACAGATCGATCGAATTGAAAAAATGAAACAAACTCGAAATGAACAAGACGTGCAATTGGCGTTGACTGCTCTAACCCAAGCGGCTGAAACAGGAGAAGAAAACTTGCTTGCATGTGCGGTTCAAGCGGCGAGAGTCCGAGCGACTCTTGGAGAGATTTCAAATGCAATTGAACGCGTTTCTGGTCGACATAAGGCGGTGATTCGTTCGGTGAGTGGTGTATATAGTTCGAACTTTTCAAATGAAGAAGAAATTCAAGCGGTTAAAGATATGACTAATGACTTTAAGGAGAACGAAGGTCGTCGTCCTCGAATTTTAATCGCCAAGATGGGACAAGACGGGCATGACCGTGGGGCTAAAGTAATTTCGACGGCATTTGCAGATTTAGGTTTTGACGTCGATATTGGTCCATTGTTTCAAACACCAAGTGAAACAGCAAGGCAAGCAGTGGAGAACGATGTACACGTCATTGGCGTGAGTTCTCTAGCTGCTGGTCATATGACGTTAGTCCCTGCCCTACAAAATGAACTGAAAATGATGAATCGTGAAGACATTCTCATCGTTGTCGGAGGCGTGATTCCTGCTCAAGATTATGCGTTTTTACGAGAGAATGGGGCGAGTGCAATTTTTGGACCAGGAACAGTCATCCCTGTGGCAGCTGGCAAAGTTATCGAAGAAATCTATAAACGTCTTGGATATGAGGAAGTGACGGAATAATGGAAGGTCAAGAGAACCAGCAGAATCGTACGATGAACGTAATGGGCGGAATTAAGTCAACTCATGACGGCATGGGAAAAACGATGCGTAAGCAATTTCGACGATCTCACAAAAAAGAAATTTCTGTTGATGATTTTTCTCGTGAAATTCGGCTTGGTTCTAGACTCCATTTGGCAAAAGCCATTACATTACTTGAAAGCACGACTTTAGAAGATAAATGTATTGCGCAACGCTTATTACAAGAACTTCTACCCCATACCGGAAACAGTATTCGGATTGGGGTCACAGGAGTTCCGGGTGCTGGAAAAAGTACGTTTATTGAAGTTTTAGGTAAATATTTATGTGATATGGGTTATAAAGTCGCTGTACTCGCTGTAGACCCTAGTTCGAGCCTTTCAGGTGGCAGTATATTAGGGGATAAAACCCGAATGGATAAACTTGTCCAACATAAAAATGCCTTTATTCGCCCTTCGCCTTCAGCAGGAACGTTGGGTGGCGTTCATAAAAAGAGCCGTGAAACCATGTTGTTGTGTGAGGCAGCTGGGTATGATGTTGTTTTAATAGAGACGGTGGGGGTTGGCCAAAGTGAAACGATAGTTCGGGGCATGGTCGATTTCTTTATGTTATTAGTTTTAACAGGCGCAGGCGATGAATTACAAGGGATGAAAAAAGGCATAATGGAACTTGCAGATTTGTTGGTAGTGCATAAAGCGGACGGAGACAATGTGAAAATGTCAAAGAAAACGGTTGCTGAATACGACCAAATTCTGCATTTCTTGCAACCCGCAAGTCCAGGATGGACAACAAAAGCAATGCCTGTTTCTTCTCTTGAAAATAAGGGGATTACCGAAGTATGGCAAGTAATCGAAACGTTTAAAGACCGTTTAACCAATTCGGGCGGTTTCCTGCAACGTCGTCAGTCTCAAACCAAAGATTGGTTTCATACCATGATTATGGATCGTTTAATGGATGATTTTTATGGGTACCCGAATCGGAAATCTCAAGTTGACTTACTAGAAAAAGAAATAATTATTGGTGATAAGACCGTTTCACAAGCAGTGGAAGATTTATTTACAAATAATCCAAATGAATAGACTTTGCGTGTATCTATTTGACCTGCTATTATTAGTATTGAAGTTTGAGAGGAGTTTTTTACATGAACATGGATTTTAACTTATTAATGAATGATATAGTACGTCAAGCACGTGGAGAAATGGATGCAAGTGGCTATGAACAATTGACATCTGCAGAAGAAGTGGAACAAGCATTCGCTCGTCCAGGTACGTCTCTCGTAATGATTAATTCGGTATGTGGTTGTGCGGGTGGAATCGCTCGTCCAGCAGCAGCTAATGCGGTGCACTATGATAAACGCCCTGATCATTTAGTAACGGTGTTTGCCGGTCAAGATAAAGAGGCAACAGCTCAAGCGCGTATGTTATTTGGAGAAGAACATTTACCTTCATCTCCTTCATTCGTTCTTTTAAAAGATGGACAAGTTGCTGCTGAAATTGGTCGTCATGAAATCGAAGGCCACGACCCAATGTCAGTCATCACACACATTCAAGCGCTTTTTGAAGAACATTGTGAAGAACTATAAGAAAGTCAAGAGCACTGATTAAGTGCTCTTTTTTCTTCTGAAAAATGAAAGTATCATCATACATAAGGATTTATTTACCAGGTTAAGGCTTGTGAAATGACATAGGTCAGTTCCATTTTTCACTTTACTTAGGAAAGTTGGTGATTACATGAATTTTAAACGATTTAAAATCGGTTATCGTACGTTAAAAACAGCTGTTGGTGCAAGTATTGCCATGCTCATCGCCATGTTTTTAGACTTGGATTATTATAGTTCGGCCTTTATCTTGACCGTTTTGTGCATTCAGCCTACAAAACGTAAATCAATACGCGCCGTGTATTCACGCATCATTGCCAGTATTTTAGGTGTAGGATTTGCTTTTCTGTTTTTTGAAGGTATTGCGTACCATCCTTTAGTTTTTGGCCTTATTTTATTATTTTTTATTCCTACACTAGTCTCATTAAGATTTCAAGATGGGTTTGTGTCAAGTGTAGTCATCCTATTGCATTTGTTCGATGCGAAAAACTTATCCATGTCTCTTTTGTGGAATGAAGCACAATTAATGGCTGTTGGATTTGGCGTGGCACTGTTAGTTAACACATACATGCCTTCGATTGAAAAGGATTTAAAAGAATATCGTCTAAATTTAGAATCATTGTACTCAAAAATTTTCCATGAAATTGCAGTGTATTTGCGGAATGGAGACTCAGATTGGGATGGTAAAGAGCTTGTAGAAGCGTCCGAAATCATTGAAAAAGGAAAAGCGCTTGCTTATCAGGACGTCGAGAATCATTTAAACCGAAGACAAAATCTACATTACGTTTATTTTGATATGCGTGAACAACAGTTCGAAATTATCGAAAGAATACTTCCGAAAATTACTTCGTTACCTGTTTACATTTCACATTCTCAAATCGTAGGAGACTTTATGGAAGAATTGGCGGACCATGTCCATTCTGGGAATACAGCAAATTTGTTCATCTCTAAATTGGATGACGTTAAAGAAGAATTTTCTAAGATGCCATTGCCAAAAGATCATGAAAACTTTTTGGCCATGGCTGCTCTCTATCAATTTATCGAAGAGATGGAGCAATACTTACGCATCAAACGCAATTTTGTCGGATTTAAAGTGAAAAAAAAGACAGCTTCGAAAGAATGAGACATTTTTTCGAAGCTGTCTTCTGTAAGTGAACTGATCTTTAAAGAGGTAGAAGAACGAAACCTCCATAATAGAGCTATTTATACTTATAGTCATTTTAACAATACGGTAGAAATGATGATGACACGATTCTCAACTTCATTCATCTTTATTACTTTTTAGAATCAGAATTAACCAATTGATTACAGGATGTGCTTAAATGGAGTGTTTAGGGTGTCAATTAGCGAATAAAAATCTGTCAGTTCATGTTGTTTTTGAAGATGATTATGTATGTTGTTTCTTGGATCATGACCCATTCAACGAAGGTCACGTGTTAATATTACCTAAAGAACATATTTATGAGGTTGAAGAGCTAGACGAAGATACTGCAAATTCAATTATGAAGGCATCTATGCTTATATCAAAAGCAATAAAAAAACTGTATAAGCCTGATGGAATTACAATTTGCCAAAACGGTGGAATTTTTAACGAATTAACTCATTATCATATGCACGTAGTACCAAGATATAAAAATCAATCATTCGCTACTTTCTATTCAGATGAAGATGTGTTTATTGAAGAAGAAACTAAGTTATTTGAGATAAAGAATATACTAAGTAATGTCATTCGTGAAATGAACCAATAAATGATGAGTAACAAAAAAGGGAACTTCCAATCAAATGGAGTTCCTTTTTTTAATGAGAATCAATCAACACTTGTATCATCAAGTTCAAAAATGAAAACAAGTTGATCATGAAGTTATCTTGCTAAATTTAGCGGTACATTTTCTTTTCTAGAAGGTAAAACCTGAAAACTTTTCATTACATCTTTTAGCATGATTGTCTTAATGTACAACGATTAAGTGCCAGCACTTCGAGGCTGAATTCGAAAATAATTCTCAGATTCAGCCAATTAATAGGAAGAGGGTGCTTTTCTTAGAAGAACAAACTCAACCCAAACAATGCACTTGATAAAACCATCATAACAATCATGAGATAGACGATAAACTTTCGGAAATTTGTATTACGCATGCCCAACAACTCCTTTACATAACTACTCTTAAGTTTAGTAGAAACTGAAAAAATTCACAAGAGGTAGAGTTTTAAGGCAGAAATCGGTACAATAGAGAGTGGAGAAATCAGAAGGATGTGACTAGTTTGAAAAATGTGGATCATATCGGCATAGCCGTTAAAAATTTAGACGAAACAATCCCTTATTACACAGATATTTTAGGCTTAACCTTGATAAAAATAGAAGAGGTAGCTTCTGAATTTGTTCGTGTGGCGTTTATTGATGCAGGCAATGTAAAGCTTGAGTTGTTGGAGCCAATGTCTAATCAAAGTGCCATTCATACGTTTATTGAAAACAAGGGTGAAGGTATTCATCACATTGCGTTTGGGGTGGATGGGATCGAAAACCGGATGATAGAGCTTCGAGAAAAAGGAATTCGCATTTTAAATGAACAACCAAAAATAGGAGCTGGTGGTGCACAAGTTGCATTTTTACATCCTAAATCTTCTTATGGTGTTCTATATGAGTTATGTGATAAAACGGGGATAAAGGGGTAAAATACATGGACATCTATGAGAAAATTAATGATTTATATGATCGAAAGCGTGAAATTGAGTTGGGTGGCGGAGATGAGCGCATCGCAAAACAACATGAAAAAGGAAAATTAACTGCACGTGAACGAATTGATTTATTGGTTGATCGGGGAACGTTTGTTGAATTGAATCCATTCGTTGAACACAGAACGGTAGACTTTGGAATGGATGGACAAAAAGGACCGGGAGACGGTGTCGTTACGGGTTATGGAAAAGTGAATGGTCGTGCTATCTATTTATTCTCTCAAGATTTCACCGTTTTCGGAGGAGCACTAGGTGAAATGCATGCCATGAAAATTGCTAATGTGATGGATTTAGCAGCTAAAAATGGTGCACCATTTATTGGTTTAAACGATTCAGGTGGTGCACGCATACAAGAAGGTGTTGTATCTCTTGATGGGTATGGGCACATTTTCTATCGTAATGCTATTTATTCAGGCGTGATTCCACAAATATCTGTTATCATGGGACCATGTGCGGGTGGAGCGGTTTATTCTCCTGCAATTACGGATTTTGTTTTTATGGTTGATAAAACTAGCCAAATGTTTATTACTGGTCCTAAAGTAATTGAAACCGTTACGGGTGAAAAGATTTCTTCAGAAGATTTAGGTGGTTCAAAAGTACATAATTCAATCAGTGGAAATGCTCATTTTCGTGCTGAAACCGAACAAGAAATACTGCAACAAGTTCGAGAGTTATTAAGTTTTTTACCTCAGAATAATGAGGAGAAGCCACCTCGTCTCGAAATGGATCAACTTGACGACTATCGCCCAGATTTAACAGACGTTGTGCCTTTTGATTCAATTCGTCCTTATGATATTCGTAAAGTCATTGAACAAGTGGTCGATCAAGATTCGTTTATGGAAGTCCAAAAAGAATTTGCCCGTAATGTCGTCATCGGCCTTGCTAGAATTAAAGGAGAAACTGTCGGCCTCGTATGTAATCAACCGAAAGTGATGGCGGGTGGTCTTGATATTGATTCTTCAGATAAAGCGGCTCGATTTATTCGATTCTGTGACTCGTTTAATATTCCTATCATTACGTTTGAAGATGTTACGGGATTCTTCCCTGGAATCAAACAAGAGCATGGGGGAATTATTCGTCACGGAGCAAAAATATTGTATGCTTACTCGGAAGCAACAGTTCCAAAAATGACAGTTATTCTTCGAAAAGCATACGGAGGAGCATACGTAGCACTTAACTCTAAATCTATAGGTGCCGATCTTGTGTTTGCATGGCCAAATGCAGAGATTGCAGTAATGGGTCCTCAAGGAGCTGCGAATGTAATCTTTTCCCGGGAAATCGCGCAAAGTGACAATCCTGAACAAACGCGTGCGACAAAAATCGAGGAATATCGTGAAAAATTTGCGAATCCTTATGTAGCTGCCGCTAGAGGCATGGTTGATGATGTAATTGATCCACGCGAAACTCGGATCAAACTAATTCAAGCACTAGATATGATGCGTAATAAAAAAGAAACTCGACCAGCCAAAAAACATGGAAATATTCCATTATAAAGGAGTTTTTTAATGACAAATCAACGATTAATTGATGAGTTTTTGGAATTAGTACAAATAGATTCTGAAACTAAACATGAGCAAATCATTGCTCCAATCTTAAAAGGAAAATTGGAAGATTTAGGTTTCGATGTAATAGAAGACGATTCAGCTGCCCGTAGTGGTCATGGGGCAGGTAATTTAATCGCTACTCTAAAAGGAAACTTGTCAGTTGTCGAGACAATTTATTTCACTGCACATATGGATACAGTTGTGCCTGGAAAGGGAATCAAACCAGAGATACGCGAAGATGGCTATATCTATTCAGACGGAACGACGATTTTAGGGGCAGATGATAAAGCTGGAATTGCTGCATTGCTAGATATGGTAAAACGCTTAAAAGAACAATCCATTCAACATGGAGATATACAATTCATTATTACAGCTGGTGAAGAAAGTGGCTTAGCCGGAGCGAAAGAACTGGATGCTTCTCTCATTACTGCGAAATATGGTTTTGCAGTCGATTCAGATGGAAAAGTAGGCGGAATTGTAACAGCCGCTCCGTATCAAGCGAAAATTTGGGCGACGATTCGCGGGAAAACCGCTCATGCAGGTGTGGCTCCAGAAAAAGGTGTTTCAGCTATCAATATCGCGGCTAAATCGATTGCAAAGATGAATTTAGGGCGTATTGATGAAGAAACAACTGCCAATATAGGCCGATTTGAAGGTGGACGTGCAACTAATATTGTGTGCGATGAAGTGAACATCCTAGCAGAAGCACGCTCAATTGTTCCTGAAAAATTAGATCAACAAACGGCTCACATGAAAACTGTTTTTGAAGAAACTGCGGCTGCAATGGGCGGACAAGCTGAAATTGACATTCAATTAATGTACCCAGGTTTCCGTTTTGGAGAAGATGAACATGTAACGAAAGTAGCCCTTCAAGCTGTAAATAATATTGGTCTAACACCGAACTTAGGAACAAGTGGTGGTGGGAGTGATGCGAATATTATTGCAGGATTTGGGATTCCAACCGTCAATTTGTCTGTAGGGTATGAAGAAATTCATACTAAGAATGAACGCATGCCGGTTGAAGAACTTGAAAAACTATCTGATTTATTAGTGGAAATTGTCAAAGTTTCAGCCACGAAAGCTTAATATATTGAGTAAATCGAGATTTCAGGATCACCTGAAGTCTCGATTTTTGTTATGATGAGATTCAGTATAAAAAAAGGCGATGAAGATATGGCGGACATAAAACGTAACGCATCTCGTATTATATTTCATATTGACATGAATAGTTTTTATGCGTCAGTTGAACAATCTTATGACCCTAGTTTAAAAGGAAAAGCAATTGCAGTTGCAGGCAATCCAAAAGAACGACGTGGAATTTTGGTCACTTGTTCATATGAAGCACGTGCAAAGGGCATATATACTACGATGAGCGTCTGGGAAGCGAAGCGTAAATGCCCGGAGTTAATATTGTTACCACCCAATTTTGAACGTTATCGAATAGCCTCTCGTGCCATGTTTGATTTGTTAAGAACATATTCCAAAACCGTAGAGCCTGTATCAATCGATGAAGGATATTTAGATGTGACAGAAATCGACAGCCCGATGACAGCTCTTCAAATTGCTGAGGAAATTCAATCAAGATTACTTATGGAACTAGATTTACCTTGTTCTATAGGCATTGCGCCAAATAAATTTTTAGCAAAAATGGCTTCTAATTTAAAGAAGCCGATGGGCATCACAGTCTTACGGAAGAGAGAGTTAGATAAAATTTTATGGCCACTTCCGGTGTTGAATATGCATGGAGTGGGAGAAAGTACTGCGAAGAAATTAAATAGCATTGGCTTGCTGACAATTGGAGATATTGCAAAAGCTGAAGAAGGCTTATTAAAAGAAGCACTTGGAAAAAATGGCATTCGCCTTAAAAAACGAGCTAATGGAGTAGATGACCGTATTGTAGATCCAGATGCGGTGTATGATACGAAAAGTGTAGGGAATTCCACAACTTTGCCGAGTGACGAAACTGAGTTAAGTGAACTCCGAAAAGTGTTTCTAAGCTTAAGTACTAAAGTGGCGAATCGATTGGAAGCAAAAAGACTGGCTGGATCAACAGTGTCCATTCAAATTCGAGATGCAGATTGGCGAAATTTTTCACGCAGTCAATCGTTTCGCAATATGGTTTATGAAAAAGATCATATTGTTGAAATAGCTTGGACTTTATTTGTGAAAAATTGGGATGGACAACCGATTCGCCTCTTAGGTGTGACCGTAAGCAATGTAGTAGATCGAGTAGATTTTACCGAACAACTGTCCATTTATAACTTTGAAGAACATGCGAAGGAAGAACCTATATTAAAGTTGGTCGAATCGCTACAAACCAAATTTGGAAAAGAAATGATTACTAGAGGTCAAACTCAAGTTCGAAAACCAACGTATGAATCTAAAACCAGTTTTAGTAAAGACTTTTTAGACGATCATAAAGACAGGGAGAACAAATGAAATGGAACTTCAATTTTTAGGTACCGGTGCAGGAATGCCATCAAAACAAAGGAATACTAGCGCTCTTGTCGTGAAAATGATGCAAGAAAGAGGTACGTTTTGGTTATTTGATTGTGGCGAAGCAACACAACATCAAATGCTTTATACAACACTAAAGCCTCGTAAGCTTGAAAAAATATTCATTACGCACATGCATGGGGATCATATTTTTGGCTTACCCGGATTACTAGGTTCTCGTTCTTTTTTAGATGGAAAAGACCCTTTAACCATTTATGGACCAGTCGGAATTAAAGAGTGGATTTTCACGACGCTCCGTTTATCTAGGACTGTCTTGCAGTACAAACTAAACATTGTCGAAATTGAAGAGGGAATTATCTTTGAAGATGAGAAGTGTACAGTTGAAGCAAGACTACTTAATCATGTCATCCCGTGTTTTGGGTATCGAATCATACAAAAACCATTACCACCCGTATTATTAATCGATAAAGCACTAGAACTTGGAGTGCCAAAAGGGCCAATGTTAGCCAAGTTGAAAAATGGACATGATGTGGTGTTAGATAGTGGGCAAATCGTTTCTAGCCGAGAAGTGACTGGAACTTCAGTAAAGGGATTCTCATTAGCTATTTTAGGAGACACCCGCTTTTGCCAAGCATCAATTGACTTAAGTAAGAATGTTGATATCGTGATTCATGAAGCGACATTTGATGCAGGTACCGAAGAGTTAGCAAACCCTTATGGCCACTCGACCATTACACAAGCTGCCCAGGTAGCAAATGAAAGTGGAGCCAAACATCTCATCGTTCAACATATTAGTGCAAGATTTTTACCGAGCCAAGCGGAAGAACTCAGAAAGCAAGGATTACCTGTCTTCTCTAATATTACGATTGCTGAAGACTTTGCGGAATATGAATTAAAACAAGATGAATTGAAGCGGATATAGTAAAAATAAGCGTAGCTGAATCAGGACATTCAGCTACGCTTATTTTTTCTTTCGTCGATATAAATCAATGGATTTGTATCCCTCTCGAAGAATCGTCTCCATTTCAAGCAATCTCTTTTCCTGGGTCTCACTTCTTTTGGCACTATATACATAGCGAGCCCAATCTTTTTGATACCCGAATGTCAGCTGAGTATATATGTTTAATAATTCTTCAGTACGCGTTAAATATTGTTTGATGTGTTCGACATGTTCAATATAGTCATCGACACACTGGCTAGCTTTTGAGCAAACGGTTTTTTTCATTTTTTTAGGCAATGATTTAAAGCCAACAATCGTAAAAGTTTCATTCAAACTGACCATACGTGAGAATTTAAGTTGACTGTTTGGTACGTACCCATCTTCATCAGGAGAAATGTCTATAAAAAGTTGATCACGTTCGATGTATTCTTTATAAGTAGGGTTGTTCTTTTTAGGATAAGCGAAGTACAAATAACCATTGTCTTCAATTACATTGTTATCAATTATATTGTTTAGTTCTTTTTCAAAATCGTCCATAGTAAAGGTAAAGATCAATGCAAACGAATATTTAGATGTCTTAAGGGTCTTATCATAACTCAAATTATCAAAATCATGGATATCTTCAGGTTTATGTAGGATTAATTTAGTTGTGTATTTTTGTATGGCCAATTTTTCAATGACACTTTTTGTCGAATTCATCATTTAGTCTCCTTCAGCATAGTAGCCTATCGAAACAGCTACAAGTGTTTAAACTATTTTTTATTGAATTATCCCCTATATACTGGATGATTCTGGTATATTTATGGTAATTGAAATTACAAATTATTACACATCGCACATTGCATTGAAAAAGCTTAAATGTAAATAGAAGCAGAAGCTGCTTTAAACCCATACTTTCAGAGTGTTGATTAGTATAAAGTAAGTATTCAATCTAAATCCCTAGTCAATTATTCTATACAGATAGGAACAAATCAAGTTTAAAACAATACATCCAATCGTTATTGTCTGAGGTCTTTTAGCGAATGCAAGTTCCTTTAAACCATAAATCTACTCCTAAAACCAAGTTTGTTCTTTATACAAGAGGAGGAATAGTTATGTCGAAGATAATCTCAATTATTATCTTATTTGCAATTGTATTGTTGAGCATTACAAATTCGTTATATGTAGAATGGTATGAAATGGTAATTTTTTGCTTAAATTCTTTGTTTAACAATCATGATTAATCTTTTCCTGAGTCATCTAAGAGGATTAAAAAGGATTGGTATATCTACTCTTAATGTGATGGTTTTATTCTTTGCTTTTGGAAATCTTGATATTTTTCTAGATCATCTTCTTTATTCCCAGTTGAACGATGCTGACGACGGAATGTCAATGACTGTACCACTACTAATGAATGAATTTAGCGATGATTTAATTTTTGTCAGTAAATATGTTTTATTAGCAGTATTAACGGTATCCATTATTACTTCATATTTCATCATGAACATTCACA
>JBFGKX010000004.1:0-46501 GCA_041576455.1 Paenisporosarcina sp.
TAAAAAGAAAGCGTCGTACGCATTTCAAATTATCCGTACCTGGTATGGTTGCATGCCCAAACTGTGGTGAATCGAAATTGGCTCACCGCATTTGTAAATCATGCGGTCATTACAAAGGGAAAGAAGTATTGAGCAAATAATTCAGTATTTGTTCCATTAAAGACTACCAGAGAGACCATGGCTCTCAGGTAGTCTTTTTCTCTATATATTAGGAGGTAAAAAACATGACATATACGATAAACCGTGAAGAGCAAATTTTAAGTTTTACCATTAATCGTCCTGAAATTCGTAATGCTGTTAATCACGACATCATCGATGGATTTGAGAAGTTAGTTCAAACTGTACATAATGATACAACGATAAAATTTGTTGTGATTACCGGTGAAGGGAACAGTGCTTTTTGTTCTGGTGGAGATTTATCAATATTTCATGGACTTCAAACAGAATTAGATGCTTTTCCGATGCTCGATCGAATGTCTACTGTCTTATATGATATTGCAACTCTACCAGTTCCAGTAATTGCGCTTGTTAATGGTCATGCTGTAGGTGGAGGGTGTGAAATAGCAATTGCTTGTGACTATCGTTTAGTCGCTTCTCATGCGAAATGTGGCTTTATACAAGGCGCACTTGCAATTACAAGTGGTTGGGGTGGAGGAACATATTTATTTGAAAAACTACCAAGACAAGATTTAGCTATGAAAATGTTATGTGATGCAAAACCTCTACCAGCACAAAAGTTACTAGATACTGGATGGGCTACGCAGGTTTTTGAAGGCGATAAATCCATAGCATTGCATTCTTTTCTTTTAGATATGAATCAAGTGGAGGCGACTGTACATCAATCTTATAAACAAATGTTGATTCGTAAATGGACGGAGCAAAAACTACTAAATCGTATCAAAGAAGAAGTAAGAACATGTGCTAAGTTATGGGAATCAGACGAACATCATGCAGCAGTCCAAAAATTCTTGACCAAACAAAAATAACTTCTATTCTTTTTCCTTGCGCATATAGTAGAAGAAAACGCGAGGTGAGGATAACATGACTGAAGTGAAAAGGAAAGATCAATGGACGGCTGATGATGACCGTAAATTAGCAACTACTGTTTTGGAAGTAGTGAAAAGTGGAGGTACTCAAATTCTTGCATTTGAAGTGGCAGCTGAGAAACTATCTCGCACAAAGCAAGCGTGTGGGTTTAGATGGAATAAAACATTGCGACATACGTATGGACAAGAGCTGAATCATGCAAAACAAAAATACCAACATCCCATGCACACCCATTTAAAACAAGCCATGTCCAGTTATGATGAATTATTGGAAGCGCATAATAGATTGCAAAAAGAACATGCGCAATTAAAATCATTTGTTCAGCAAATCCAACGTGTTTGTCTGGATAGTCCGATTACTCATCAAAAGAATTAACTCATTTAATAGAGACTGTCTTTTTAGGATAATAGCTGAAAAGAGACAGTCTTTTTTTATTTTTTAGTGTAGTTTGAATATTTCTTCAATCAAAGGTTGAAATCGTTTTCAAGTTTCGTATAGACTATGTTAGATGGGGTTTCATGTTTAATAGCTTAGGGGGGCAACTAATGAAAAAAGTACTCATTGCAAATCGGGGAGAAATAGCGCGTCGAATTATTGAAACATGTAAAAAGCTACATATTGAAACTGTTGCTATTTATGCGGAAGCTGACGCTGAGTTACCTTATGTGAAAGAAGCTGACTCAGCTTTCTTAATTGGCCCAAGTCAAGTGCAACAATCCTATTTAAAAGCAGACGAGATAATTGCCTTAGCAAAGCGTGAAGGCGTCGATGCGATTCACCCAGGCTATGGTTTGTTGTCAGAGAATGCGAGTTTTGCACGTAAAATCGAAGAAGAAGGCATGATTTACATTGGTCCAAATCCTGAAACCATTGAAAAAATGGGCGATAAAATTGGTTCGCGTAAAGCTATGCAAGCAGCTGATGTACCAGTTGTACCTGGGACAGATGACGGGGTACATTCACTTGAAGAAGCTTTGAGTGAAGCAGAGCGTATTGGATATCCAGTGATGTTGAAAGCGAGCAGTGGTGGTGGCGGGATTGGAATGATTCGATGTGATAATGAGCAAGCGCTCAGTCAGAATTTTGTTTCAGTAAAAACTCGAGCAAAGGCCTATTTTGGGGACGACGTTGTCTTTTTAGAAAAATTCATTTCAGGTGGAAGACATATTGAAGTTCAGATTTTTGGTGATACACATGGAAATATTGTTCACTTGTTCGAACGGAATTGTTCAGTTCAAAGAAGAAATCAAAAAGTAATTGAAGAGTCTCCTTCACCAAATTTCCCTGCAGAAGCTCGTGAACGTTTGTTGCAAGCAGCGGTTGATGCAGCTGCAGCGGTCAATTATCGCAATGCAGGAACGGTTGAGTTTATTGTCGATGAAGACAATGAATTTTATTTCTTGGAGATGAATACTAGACTTCAAGTCGAACATCCAGTGACAGAAGCAGTTACGGGATTCGATTTAGTAGAGTGGCAACTAGAAGTGGCGAAAGGGGAGCCACTTCCAGTAGTCAAACAAGAGTCAATTCAAACCTCTGGACATGCGGTTGAATTTAGAGTTTATGCTGAAGATCCTAAAACATTTTTCCCGTCGCCTGGGAATATTAAAACGTTACAATGGGGTTCAAGTAGTGACATTCGAATTGATGCGGGTTATGAAGAAGGGAATGCAGTGACCCCTTACTACGATCCAATGATTGCTAAAGTAATTGTCCATTCGGAATCGCGAGAAGAAGCCATTGCGAAAGCGCAGAAGTTCTTTTCGGCGGTTATCATTGAAGGAGTTAAAACAAATGTACCCCTGTTCCAAGAGTTTTTAGGTGCTCGTGCATTCCTAGAAGGAACTTATACGACAGCGGTATTGCCGCAGTGGCTTGAACAAAAAAAGGAGGAAAAATAACATGAAAAATATCCAATCTACTATGGCTGGAACTGTATTTAATATTGTCGTTCAAGAAGGTGAAGATATTACAGCTGGACAAACGGTGATGATTTTAGAATCTATGAAAATGGAAATTCCGGTGGAAGCTGAAACTTCTGGAAAAGTTGCGAAGGTTAATGCTCAAATAGGCGATTTTGTAAACGAAGGCGATGTATTAATAACATTCGAGTAAAAATCACTGGGGATTGGTGAGATTGAAACAAAGGGGGCAATTTACATGTCAGAAAAAACTGCATATAACGAACGCTTAGATGAGAAGTTAACGAATATTTTTGCGGGTGGACATTCGAAGTACCATGAAAAAATGAAAGAGCAAAATAAATTATTCGTCCGTGATCGTTTAGCTTTGCTTTTTGATGAGGGCGTTTATTTAGAAGATGGCCGATTTGCCAATTGTGAGGCGGGGGATTTACCTGCTGATGGCGTTGTTACTGCTACTGGTAAAGTAGGAGGGCAACAAGTTTGTGTAATGGCCAACGATTCCACGGTAAAGGCAGGTTCATGGGGATCGCGTACAGTTGAGAAAATTATTCGCATTCAAGAAATCGCGGAAAAAAATCGTGTACCTATGCTCTATTTAGTTGATTCTGCGGGAGCAAGAATTACAGATCAATTGGATATGTTCCCGAATCGACGTGGAGCAGGAAAGATTTTCCATAATCAAGTGAGAATGTCTGGATTTGTTCCTCAAATCTGCTTGCTGTTCGGCCCGTCTGCAGCAGGTGGTGCTTATATCCCAGCGTTTTGCGATATTGTGATTATGGTGGAAGGAAATGCCTCAATGTACTTAGGTTCACCACGTATGGCAGAAAAAGTAATCGGTGAAAAAGTTACATTAGAAGAAATGGGCGGCGCCCGTATGCATTGTTCAGTAAGCGGTTGTGGCGATGTATTAGTGACAAGTGAAGAACAAGCGATATCTGAAGCTATACGCTATTTGGCGTTCTTCCCAGCAAACTTTACAGAATTACCAAAAGTGATAGAGTCTAGAGCTGCGAAAGAAGGACGAACACTCGAAGCTATCATTCCGGAAAATCAAAACGCGCCATTTGATATGTATGAGGCTATTGATCAATTAATAGATGAGGATTCTTTCTTTGATATTAAAAAGTTGTTTGCCCCTGAATTAATTACAGGACTTGCTCGAATTGAAGGGCAAGCAATCGGAATCATTGCTAACCAACCAAAAGGGAAGGGTGGTGTATTATTTCCAGATTCTGCAGATAAAGCAGCGAAATTTATTAACCTTTGCGATGCTTTTGGGATTCCGTTGTTATTCTTAGCAGATGTTCCAGGATTTATGATTGGTACTAAAGTTGAACGAGCTGGAATCATTCGACATGGTGCTAAGTTAATCATGGCAATGAGTTCTGCAACGGTACCGAAAATTTCGGTGATAGTTCGTAAAGCATACGGGGCAGGATTATATGCTATGGCAGGACCTGCATTTGAACCTGACGTATGTATTGCTTTACCTACTGCTCAAATCGCAGTAATGGGTCCAGAAGCGGCGGTAAATGCCGTGTACTCTAATAAGATTGAAGCAATTGAAGATCCTAAAGAACGAATAAAATTTGTACAAGAAAAGCATCAAGAATATAAAGAGCAAATAGATATTTATAAATTAGCTTCTGAAATGATTATTGATGAAATTGTCGCACCAAGTAATTTGCGAGAGGTCCTTGCAATGCGATTCCGGGCATATAGCACGAAACATGTCCCGCAACCACCTCGTAAACATCCTGTATATCCAGTATAATTAGTTGAAAAAATAAAGGTCTGCCTTTTGATGGTAGACCTTTTTTTATAGAAATATGAGGAGTTGATTTTCTATTGAAAGTTGTAATTGTTGGAGCAGGCGCAATTGGTTTGCTTATCGGATCATATTTAAGAGAGTTAGAACATGAAATTACATACATAACACGTACAGCTGAACAAGCAGAAAAATTAAATAGACTAGGGGTCACGCGCATTGGCTTAAATGGGGACAAAAAAAATATGTACGTCCAAGCTTATACGCAATTTGGACAAGCACCAGGAGAAGCTTTATGGATTATTGCGATCAAGGCTCATCAATTTCCTAGTGTGGAAAGGGAGTTACAATCCCTGCCGAATTTAACGCCTCTCGTGTTTGTTCAAAATGGACTTGCACATTTAGAGTGGGGAGATAAATTACATCAACAACATATTTACATAGCGAGCATTGAACATGGTGCCATGAAACAAGATATGACGACAGTCATCCATAAAGGGTTAGGGGTAACGAAGGTGGCTCCTTATAAACCGACTCCAAGAGCACATGTTGACGTCTCCATTTTTGAAGCACCTTTATTTAAAATAGAAATGGTAGATCATGCGAATGAAATTGTTTTAAGAAAAGGAATATTAAATGCTTGTATAAACCCTTTGACTGCCATATTACAAATTGAAAACGGCAAGCTAATCACCAATCCGTATGCATTTCAAATGATGAAATCTTTATTTCATGAAATTGAAACAGCTTTTCCGGAGGTTTCTCAAACGCTGACGTTCGATGACTTACAATCGATTTGTATAAAGACGGCAAAAAATCAATCATCCATGTTTCAAGATCGGTTGAATCACAGAAAAAGCGAAATAGAACCCATTGTAGGGACTTTGTTGAAATTGTCGGCAACTAGAAACAAAGAACTGCCACTTTTAGAAACTTTGTATCACCTCGTATTAGCGATCGACGAAAAGGGTGTTCCGGATGAGTAATTTAATTCAACTGGTTATAAGTTTCTTGCTTGTTTTTCCAATTGCCTTATTTATCATCGTATATTTGATTTCAATAAAAATCCAACGAAAATCATCCAGGGCTTTTGGTCTTGCTGCAGACATCACAACGATGGGTTTATTTTTTTCAATACCAATAGCTCTTCAATCCTTATTTCAAATTGAAACACGAGGAAGTATTTTGGGTATAGCGTTATTGGTCAGCTTAATATTTACAATTCTTGAATGGAAAACACAAAATGAAATACAATTATTTCCACTATTGAGAAGGATTTGGAGATTCTTATTTTTAGTGCTAAGTCTAGTCTATATTGTGATTTGGTGTATGGGTCTCGTATTAAAAGTGACTGAATTCCTAAAATAAACAATTCTTAAGTCGTTTGTTTTTCCTGTTTTAATGTCAAATGCTATACTCAATTGTATTTAGAATCAAAAGGGGTTTACCACGATGAAATTAAAACAAATTGATCAACCAAATAGCAGTGAGTTTTTAATAGATTACCTAGCACAGAAAGAAGAACTCTCAACTTTTTTCCACTCCTTTGCATCGAAAGAGTCTTACGAAAGTAGAGCATCCTCATTAGCGTCACATCCAGTCAAACGAAAAGAATTAACCAAGATTATCCGAGAGTACATGGCTGATTTACCACAAAACGATTATGTGGACAATCATCTGAATGAGTTAGAAAAAAATGCACTTGTCGTCATTGGTGGTCAGCAAGCAGGCTTGCTGACTGGCCCTATGTACTCGATTCATAAAGCAATATCAATTGTGATATTAGCTAAACAACAAAGAGATGCGCTTGGAATTCCAGTAGTCCCCGTATTTTGGATTGCGGGAGAGGATCATGACTTAGATGAAATTAATTCGACATTTACCCCTCAAAACGGAAGGATTCAAAAGCATACTTATAATGATCGACCAAACCGAAAATTAATGGCCTCGGAAACTCTTGTCGAAACTGATAAACTGCAATCCTTTATACGTAATGTCTTTAAACAATTTGTCGAGACTCCTTATACAAAAGCATTACTCCTTAAATATATGGAGATGGCGGAGCAAGTTACTACATATAGTCGCTTTTTCGCGCTGATGATGCATGACTTTTTTGCAAATGAAGGCTTGTTATTAATCGATGCGGCTTATGAACCACTTCGACAATACGAATCTCCATATTTCGTCGAAATGATTGAAGAAGCACAACAAATTTCTACATACGTCGTTGAACAAGAAAATCGTTTTCAAGAAGCTGGGTATGGACAGCCGATTCAAGCGAACATTAATAATGCCAACTTATTTATTGTTGAAAATGGACAACGCTTTCTATTAAAGATTCAAAATGGAGGGTTTTCAAATGAAGCAGCAGGTCTTTATTTTACGAAAGAAGAATTGCTGAAAATCGCTAGGAATCATCCAGAACGTCTCAGCAATAATGTTGTGACACGACCTCTTATGCAAGAAATGGTCTTTCCGGTCTTAGCATTTGTGGGAGGTCCAGGTGAGTTAGCATATTGGGCAACCTTTAAGGGAATGTTCGAACATTTCGAGATGAATTTACCAGTTATTGTTCCTCGTCTGTCGCTGACAATTATTGATCAAAAGTCTAAACAGTATTTGGAAGAATTAAATATTTCGGTTGAAGGTGTTTTTAATGGAGAGCTGCAGTCCTATAAACAAGATTTTATGGTGGACATTAAAGATGAAATTGCTAATCAATTGGTGCAAGAAATACAGCAAACTTTAGATAAGCAATATGAAAAGTTGGCTAATCATTTAACGATGACCGGAGCGGGGTTAGAAAAGTTAACCGAGAAAAATTTAAAACATCATGAAAAACAGATTAATTATTTAAGTCGTAAGATTGAGGACTTGAACCTATTGCAGAATGATGTGAAAATAAGAAAGTTTAATCATATTGAGGGGATGTTATATCCCGAATTCACCCTTCAAGAGCGTTGGTATAATCCAGTGATGCTTTTAAATGATCATGGACCTTCCTTTGTGAATGAACTTCTATCAATGCCCTTCGAATTTAATGGGAAGCATAAGATTCTTACAAAATAATGTTGAGCCGTCTCATTTCATTTGAGGCGGCTCAACCTGTAAACAAAAGAATAATCATCAATATGTAAGGGTAAAATTCGCATTCATATCTGTTGCACTCTATTTAAAAAGGGGATGGTCGGCTATTTCTTACGCTTTCCGCGGACGAAACGCCAGCCTCCTCGATTCAACTGTCGATGACAGCTGAGTCTGTGGGGTCTAGCTTGTTTCGTTCTTCCGCAGGAGTCTTCAGAAATAGCCGACCATCTTACGACTGAAATTAAAGAGAACCTTTTATATACCCTTTTATAATCGCTTAGTTACATTCACTCACATCACGAATAAAAAATTGATAAATCAATAGTCGCTTCTATTTTACGGACGGTATGCTTATAACAGATAAGCTGTTTATTCGTCAGCATCTTTAATATGATTAGGCTTAATTTTACGACAGATCATCTTATGTCACTCTATAGAAGTATGAATAAAATGACTGACTCCAGAGGGAAAGCGAAGGCGTCGAAATCCACTCGGGCGTAGCACGAGTTAGTTCGGCGCAAGCCCACGGAAAGCGGTTATTTCATGACATTTATTTTCAATTTAATAGTTAAGAACAGCCTGTAATCAAAAAGAATAATCATCAATAACGGGTAAAATTCGCATTCGTATCTGTTGCACTCTATTTAAAAAGAGGATGGTCGGCTATTTCTTACGCTTTCCGCGGACGAAACGCCAGCCTCCTCGATTCAACTGTCGATGACAGCTGAGCCTGTGGGGTCTAGCTTGTTTCGTTCTTCCGCAGGAGTCTTCAGAAATAGCCGACCATCTTACGACTGAAATTAAAGAGATCCTTTTATATACCCTTTTATAATCGCTTAGTTACATTCACTCACATCACGAATAAAAAATTGATAAATCAATAATCGCTTCTATTTTACGGACGGTATGCTTATAACAGATAATCTGTATATTCGTTAGCATCTTTAATATGTTTAAGCTTAATTTCACGACAGATTATCTTCTGTCATTCTATAGAAGTATGAATGAAATGACCGAATCCAGTGGGAAAGCGAAGGCTTCGAAATCCACTTGAGCAAAGCTCGAGTGAGTTCGGCGCAAGCCCACGGAAAGCGATTATTTCATTCGTATAAAGTTATATTCGATCATTTTATTGTTTGTCTACCGTTTGAGCCGTCTCTTTTCATTTGAGACGGCTTTTTGTATGGAAATAAAGGTTTTCTAAGTGTTTCAACAAGTACTATTCTCACATTTTATAATGAATAGAAAATAATTTTAAAAAACTGGTGGAGGAAAGTGGGGGGATGTGGTACATTAATGACAATAAGTGGGGTGAATAGCATGTTTATGGGAGAATATCAACATAGCGTTGATGCGAAAGGCCGTCTTATTATCCCGGCTAAATTTCGTGAGCACCTAGAAGAGACATTTGTAATTACACGTGGTCTCGATAATTGCTTATTCGGTTATCCTATGAATGAATGGCGAAAACTTGAAGAAAAATTGAAAGCACTTCCAGTTACCAAAAAAGATGCGCGTGCATTTACGAGATTCTTCTTTTCAGGCGCAACGGAAGTTGAAATTGATAAACAAGGCCGAATTAATATTCCCAGCATTTTATTAACCCATGCGAATGTAGAGAAAGAATGTATCGTTTTAGGAGTTTCGAATCGAATTGAGATTTGGGCTAAAGATTCTTGGGCATCCTACTTTGAAGAATCTGAAGATTCGTTTAATGATTTGGCGGAAAATATAATTGGTTTTGATATATAACGGATTATCTAGGAGGGCGATTTAGTGTTCAATCATACAACAGTATTATTACATGAAACCGTTGACGGGTTGAACATTCGTCCGGAAGGTACATATGTAGACTGTACACTCGGTGGAGCAGGACACAGCGAGTATTTAGTTCAACAATTAAATGATCAAGGGAAGCTAATCTGCTTTGATCAAGACACAATAGCAATTGAGAACGCGAAAATCCGCTTAGCAGACCACCTTCACAAAGTGACATTTGTTCATGCGAACTTTCGCTACATAAAAGAAAAACTGCAAGAACTAGGAATTGAAAAGGTCGATGGTATTCTTTATGACTTAGGCGTATCGTCTCCACAACTTGATACGCCAGAGCGTGGATTTAGTTATAATCACGATGCGCCACTCGATATGCGCATGGACACGACAGCCACACTTTCAGCACATCATGTAGTGAACGAATGGGAGTTTAACGATTTAGTACGTATATTCTTCCGCTATGGAGAAGAAAAATTCTCAAAACAAATCGCTCGTAAAATTGAAGAAGCGAGAAATAAAGCGCCGATTGAAACAACGGGTCAGCTTGTTGAGTTAATTAAAGATGGCATCCCTGCACCGGCAAGACGAAAAGGTGGTCATCCGGCAAAACGTGTATTCCAAGCCATTCGGATTGCTGTAAATGATGAACTAGGGTCAGTTGAACAATCGCTTCAAGATGCGATTGAAGTATTGGCTGTAAATGGTCGTATTAGTGTCATTACCTTCCATTCTTTAGAAGATCGAATTACTAAGACTATTTTTAAAGAAGCGGCATCGTACCCAGAATTACCACCAAACTTACCAGTCATTCCAGAGGGCATGGAACCTATATTAAAATTAGTGACACGCAAGCCCATTTTACCGAGTGAAGAAGAATTACTTGAGAATAATCGCTCTCGATCAGCTAAACTTCGAATTGCTGAAAAAATAAAGGATGAAGGACGTGTTTAGATGGCGATGCATGCTAGAGTTCAACCAACTTACATAAAACAGCCGATTGGTAATCCACAACCAGCTGTTCATCCGGCGAGCAAGCCGAGTCGAAAAATCTTCTCTAAAGGTGAAAAAGTGTTATTTGCTGTATTTCTATCAGTGGTTACATTTTTCAGTGTGATGATTTTACAAACACAGGCGAGTATTCATGCGACGACAAAAGATATTCAAATCATTGAGCAGCAAATTGACGAAACAAAAAAACAAAATACAGATTTGTCTATTCAAGTGAGTGAACTTTCGACATATGAACGAGTTTGGGAAAAAGCTAAAGCACTAGGCTTAAAACTGAACGAAAAAAATGTGAAGGTTGTTTCAGGACAATGAAGAAGAAATTTCGATTTCAATGGGGAGCCTTTCTGATGTTTTTGTTCTACGGAGGGCTCTTTTTTTTATTGTTGTCACGGATGATATTTATTCAAGTCACAGGAGAAGCAGAAGGCCAGGCTTTAGCTGCAAAGGCTGCTGCGAAATATGAAAGAGAACGAATAATAAATGCCAGTCGCGGGAAAATATTGGACAAACATGGTCAAATCATTGCTGAAGATACATTAAGTTATCGGTTAATTGCTGTGCTAAGTCCAGAGGCAACTGCAGACGCGAAAAATCCAAAACATGTCAATGATCCCGATAAAACAGCTAGTATACTAGCTAAATACCTCCCGACTTCAAAAGAGAAATTGTTGGAGCGATTAACTAAAAAAAATGCTTATCAAGTTGAATTTGGTTCCCCAGGTCGAGATATCAGTCATGAAGTAATGAATAATATCTCTAAGCACGAATTGCCTGGGATTGTTTTCGTACGAGATTTAAAACGCTTTTATCCGAGTGGTATATTTGCTTCTCATTTAATAGGTTTTGCTGTTAAAGAAGAGAAAAAAGATGGTTCTTTTCAAACGGTTGGTAAGATGGGATTAGAATCTATTTATAATAAACAACTAACAGGGATTAATGGAAAAGTGGAGTATGAAAGTGACTTATGGGGGTATTTACTACCTGGCTCTAAGGAAATGGTGACCCCTGCTCAAGATGGTCACGAAATATATGTCACATTAGATAAGACGATTCAAAATTTTTTAGAAGATGGAATGAGTCGAGTAGAAAAAGAATATGAACCTGAAAAGATGCTAGCGATTGTCGCGAATCCTAAAACAGGTGAGATTTTGGCAATGAGTCAAAGACCTTCATTTGATCCTGAAACACGTGAAGGATTAACAACCAACTGGTTAAATGATGCAATTGAAAATACAATTGAACCTGGTTCTACAATGAAAACCTTTACGGTGGCTGCTGCAATTGAAGAAGGAAAGTGGGACCCGAACGATTTGTATAAGTCCGGTCAATATAGGTTGTTAACAGACACAATACGAGATCACAATCGAGTTGGGTGGGGAACGATTTCGTATTTAGAGGGATTTCAGAGGTCTTCTAATATTGCGATGGCTTATCTCTTGGAAAGGCTCGGAGACCAAACATTTCTGGATTACCTAGAAAAATTTGGTTTTGGGGAGCAGACTGGAATTGACTTACCTAATGAGGCTTCAGGAAAAATTATTAGTAGAGTTCCATTTGATCGATTAGTATCTACATTCGGTCAAGGTTCAACTGTAACGCCAATGCAAATGATTCAAGCGGGAACGGCAATAGCAAATGATGGAGTGATGATGCAACCATATGTAATCGATAAAGTAGTAGATCCGGTAAATAACAAATTAATCAGTGATCACAAGCCGGTGGTAGCGGGTCGTCCTATTACCAAGGAAACTGCTGAAAAAGTTCGAGAGCTATTAGCATCTACCGTGACATCTGAAAAGGGGACAGCTCAGCGCTTTCAGTTAAATGACTACACTGTAGCTGGAAAAACGGGTACTGCTCAACAACCGGACGGAAATGGAAGGTACTTGAAAGGTTATGATAGTTATCTATATTCATTTTTAGGAATGGCGCCAGCTGAAGATCCACAGCTTTTAGTATATATTGCTGTCAGCAAGCCGAAATTAGAAGTGACAGAAGTTGGGTCAATGCCTGTATCCGAAGTTTTTCGGTCTGTAACTGAAAACAGCCTAAAATACATGAACATTAAACCTGAACACTTGAAATCCATAAAAGCTGTTCATCTGCCAAATGTGAAAGGTGAAAATGCGACGATAGCCCAACAAAAAATAAGGGAACTAAAAATGAGTCCGGTAGTTATTGGTGGACTCGGTAAAGTAATCAATCAATTTCCCAATGAAAACACTAAAGTTCTTCCTGACAGTTTAGTTTTCTTAAAAACAGACGGACCAATATCCATTCCTAACTTTACTAATTGGTCGAAACGCCAAGTTTTAATTTATCAAATGTTATCTGGTTTAAATGTTCAAGTGGTTGGTGAAGGATACGTGGTAAGTCAAAGTGTTTCCAAAGGTACTGTGATGAATGAGAAATCACCGATTGTTCTAAAATTAGAAACACCTGAAGAAGTCATTTCTAAATTGGAAACTAACATGTCTAATGATGAAAATGAAATACTCCCACAAGATTAAACATTGAATAGCTACTCCACTCGAATCATACGTTGTTAAAAACAAGGTGTGGTTATATGAAGGCAGGAGTGCCGAATCAAATGAGAATCAGAGTGCGTACAATGATTATTTTATTTTTTTGTTTAAGTATCGCATCAATAGGGAAATTGGTTGTGATGCAATTTTTTCAATATGAATGGCTTACTCAAAAGGCTGAAGAGAATTGGGATCGAGAAATTCCTTTTTCTCAAACAAGAGGAAATATTCGTGATCGTAATGGCGAACTTATCGTTGGTAGCAAATTGGCACCAACACTTTATTTTATGCCTGCTCAAAATGAAGATGTTGCAAGTGCTGCAGCTAAGTTAAGTCAAACTTTAAAAGTTGATGAACAGAAACTCATGAAGCAAATGAGTGATAAGGCTTTTCTCATCAAGCTAGCACCAGAAGGAAAAAACATCGAGCTTGGAAAAGCGCTTGAAATCCAATCTTTGCAGATTCCTGGGCTTTATACAGGAGTAGATTACGTTCGAGAATATCCTCATAATGATTTATTGTCTAGACTTCTCGGATTTACTGGATATGATCATCAAGGTTTAGCTGGTATCGAATATCAATACAATGATTTTTTAACATCAAAACAATCAACATTAAGACTTTTTACGGATGCTAAAGGAAATGCCTTGCCACATGTGAATGATGAGTGGGGGGAAGGCTCTGACGGGGCAACTGTGGAATTAACAATTGATTTAGATGTTCAGCAAGTTGTGGAGCGTGAACTTTCCCAAGCAATGGAAAAATACGATGCTGATCAAGCAATGGGCATTGCAATGAACCCCAAAACTGGAGAAATATTAGCCTTAGCTTCATTTCCGACTTTCCATCCTTTGCTATATGACAAAGTAAGCCCAAGCGTTTATAATCAGAACTTGCCAGTATCAATGACATTTGAACCTGGTTCTACATTTAAAATTATTACGCTTGCTGCGGCTCTTGAGGAAGGAAAAGTGAATTTAGCTCAAGAGGCATTTTATGATCCAGGCTATGCACTCGTAGAAGGTGCACGATTGAGATGTTGGAAACGGGAAGGACATAAGCATCAAACTTTTTTAGAAGTGGTTGAAAACTCCTGTAATCCGGGATTTATTGAACTCGGTCAGCGTGTTGGACGTCAAGAACTTGCACAGTACATTCGAGATTTTGGGTTTGGGCAAAAGACAGGATCTTCAATCGCTGGAGAATCAACAGGTATTCTGTTTTCCAAAGAAGCATTTGGACCGGTTGAACATGCGACTACATCGTTTGGGCAAGGGATATCAGTTACGCCTATTCAACAAATCCAAGCCGTGTCGGCTGCAGTTAATGGGGGCTCATTGTTTCAACCATATGTCGTAAAACGAATTTTTAATGAACAAACAAACGAGTTAATTAAAGAAAATAAACCAAATAAAGTTCGACAAGTTATCTCAGAAGATTCCTCTCAGCAAGTTCGCGAAGCATTAGAGTCAGTTGTAGCAAAAGGTTCTGGACGTCAGGCATTTCGAGATAAAATGAGAATTGGCGGGAAAACGGGAACTGCTCAGAAGGCTGTTAACGGACGTTACGTTGAAGGGCAATATATTGTATCGTTTATTGGTTTTGCACCTGTAAACGACCCAGAAATCGTTGTTTATGTCGCAGTTGATAACCCAAAACATGTTTTGCAATTTGGTGGAGTCATCGTTGCACCAATTGTAGGCCAAATTATTGAAGATAGTGCGCCTTTTATTGATTTTAAACACAGTAAAGATCAAATTGAAAAAGAGTATCGTTGGGGAGATATCTTGCAACGACGTGTGCCATCACTAGTTGGGAAACAGAAAAATGAATTAATCAAGTTGGATGAGCCCTTTAAAATCGAATGGCATGGAACAGGATCTACCATTCTTTCTCAAATTCCTAAAGCCGATAGCATGCTGTCACTAGACGGGACAATTCATTTATATTTAAGTGAATAATAGTAATAACGAAAATCATTGTTTAATTGAAGGAGAATACATATGACACTCGCAACAACATTAATGATTGTAGGAATCGGATTCTTTCTTACAGTTTTATTAACCCCATTATTTATACCCGCATTAAAACGAATGAAATTTGGTCAAAGCATTCGAGAAGAAGGGCCACAATCCCATCAAAAAAAAGCAGGTACACCGACCATGGGTGGGCTTGTCTTTATTTTCTCAATTGTTATTACAACGTTAGGGGTTTCTTTGTATTTAGAAATGTTAACGACACAAACAATTGTTTTAGTATTAGTATTTGCTGGGTTTGGTCTAATTGGATTTTTAGACGATTTCATTAAAGTGGTACTAAAAAGAAATTTAGGCCTAACTTCTCTTCAAAAATTAATTGGACAAATCGTGCTTGCCATCGCTTCATTTCTATTAATTAAACAAGGACCGTTTGAAACGACTGTCTTGGTACCATTTACAGATATATCATTCGATTTAGGGGTCGTTGGTTATATTGGCTTTTTAATATTTTGGCTTGTCGGTTTTTCAAATGCTGTCAATTTAACGGATGGGCTAGACGGCTTAGTATCTGGAACTGCGTCAATTGCTTTTACAACATTTGGCGTTTTGGCATTAATCTACAATCAGCAAGACATTGCCATCTTTGCATTCGCGGTGACTGGCGCTCTTCTAGGATTTCTAATATTCAATGCCAATCCAGCCAAGTTGTTTATGGGGGACACAGGTTCACTTGCTCTGGGTGGAGCCATTGCGATGGTATCAGTTCTAGTCAAACAAGAGTTATTGCTCCTCATTGTCGGTGTAATTTTCGTTGCTGAAACGTTATCAGTTATCCTTCAAGTGATTAGCTTTAAAACAACCGGGAAACGAATTTTTAAAATGAGCCCTCTTCATCATCATTTTGAATTATCGGGTTGGTCTGAATGGAAAACCGTTGTTGTCTTTTGGTCAACAGCTTTTCTTGCAGCTTTTATCGTTGTTTTATTGGAGGTACTGTAAATGAAATTAATGACTAAATTTATGTCAAAAAAAGTACTTGTCTTAGGTCTTGCAAAAAGCGGAGTAGCAGCAGCTGAGCTACTACATAAATTAGGTGCTTTTGTTACAGTCAATGATGCTAAGCCATTTGAAGAAAGTCCAGATGCGCAAAATCTATTAAGTAAAGGCATTACTGTTATTTGTGGAAGACATCCTGAAGATTTACTAGATGAAGGATTTGAATATGTTATTAAAAATCCCGGCATTCCTTACCATAATCCCATTATTCGAGATGCAGTTTTAAGAGGGATTCCAGTTTGGACGGAAATTGAATTAGCATATCTAATTAGTGAAGCACCATTTATCGGCATCACAGGATCTAATGGGAAAACAACCACAACGACATTACTTTTTCACATGTTAAACCAAGGTGGTCAACATCCATTAATCGCGGGAAATATCGGAACAGTTGCTTGTAAAGTAGCTGAAGATGCACGCCCCGAACAAGTAATTGTTACAGAATTGTCTTCATTCCAATTAATGGGGGTTGAAAAATTCCGACCAAAAATTGCAATTTTAACAAATCTATATGAAGCTCATCTAGATTATCATGGTACACTAGAAGAATATGGTAATGCTAAATTCGCGGTCACTAAGAATCAATCTAATGAGGAAGTGTTTATTTACAATGCAGATCAACCTGCTGTAGCAAAATATGCGGCGATGTCGAAAGCAACCTTATTGCCTTTTTCAACGAAAAGACGTCTACAAGAAGGCATTAGTGCGGATAAAACTCATATTTACTGGTTAGGTGAACCATATCTAGAGAGAAAGATGATTGCTCTGCCTGGTGAACATAACCTTGAAAATGTTTTAGCAGCTGTTGCCACATCAATATTAATGGATTGTCCAAAAGAAACCATTCAACATGTCTTAATGTCATTTACAGGTGTGAAGCATCGCACACAATTTTTACGTGAATGGAATCAGCGGAAGTTTTACAATGATTCAAAAGCAACAAATACGCTTGCTACCAGAAGTGCCCTCGCTGCTTTTGATCAACCAATCATTCTTTTAGCAGGTGGATTGGAACGAGGTCATTCTTTCGAAGAGATGAGAGCTCATATGAGAAATGTTAAAGCGATGGTATCTTTCGGGGAAACGAGCGATCGACTAATTGATTTTGCGGCTTCTTGTGGAGTTCCTCATTTAAGTAAGGTAGACAATATCCAACAAGCTGTTCAGGTAGCCACAGAGTTATCAAAACCAAATGATATTATATTACTTTCTCCAGCATGTGCAAGCTGGGATCAATATCCAAATTTCGAATTACGTGGTGAAGATTTTATAGAAGCGGTTTTCGCAATAAAATAATAAATTTAACATGAAGGGATGGCAAATCTGCAGAAAAAACCGATACATATTTTTCTGTTTACAAGTTTACTATTAACTGTGATTGGTTATTGTTTTGTTTATTCTGCGGGTTCTTATTGGGGGAAAGTCCATTACCAAGAAAGTCTCCCGTTTTTCGGAAAACAAGTAATGTACGGAACGCTAGGTATGTTTTGCGCATGGGTCATTTCCAAGTTTACATTTATCAATGATCGAAAATTTTGGTTGTTAGCCTATATGTTTTCAATTCTAATGTTATTTTCGGTTTATATCCCTGGATTGGGAGTTGTTCGAAATGGATCACAGAGCTGGATACAAATCGCTGGCTTTAGTTTACAACCTGTTGAGTTTGTAAAAATTTCAGTAATGGGTTTTTTAGCTTCACTATTAGCAAAATCGACAAGCAACCATAAGACTGCATACGTTGTGCCTATACTCGTCTGTTTATTACCTGCTGGAATTATTTTAGTTCAACCCGATTTTGGTTCAGCATTTATTCTAATTGTGGGCGGTTTTTCCCTGCTCTTTATCGCGGGTTTCCCTATTCGCTTTTTTATGACCATTGGTTTTGTTGGCATTTTGGCGATCTCAGGATTAATAATTTCTGCCCCCTATCGGTTAAAGCGCATTTATGCATTTCTTGATCCTTGGGCAGATCCTTTAAATAGTGGTTTTCAAGGGATACAATCCTTATTAGCGATTGGTCCATCAGGGTTATTTGGTCATGGTTTTGGTCAAAGTAGACAGAAGTTTTTATACTTACCAGAACCACAAAATGATTTTATCTTTTCGATTATTGTAGAAGAAATGGGCTTCTTTGGTGCAATTTCGCTGATCAGTATATTTCTTTTATTTTTGTACACTGGGTATCGATTAGCTATTAGCGCTTCAACAAGAATTGGATTCTTTACAATTTCAGGGCTTTTATCAATGATTGGATTCCAAATCTTTTTAAATATTGGCGTTGTCATTGGGTTATTCCCTGTAACTGGAGTTACATTACCATTTATTAGTTATGGTGGATCATCGCTGCTTTCTATTTGGTTAATTGTAGGACTCATTCTTCGTTTTTCAAAAGACGAGTAGGGTCGGAAAGGAGTAAATAACGTGGATAAAATCATAGATATCGAAGATCGCATACCAACGCTTAGAGAGCGACGAAAAAAGAGAACGAATCGCAAGTTCACGTTATTGCTCATTATTTTTCTACTCACCCTACTTGGTCTCCTCTATTTTCAATCTCCATATAGCAAAGTACAAAAGATAGCCGTGAAGGGAGCAGACCTCGCAACAAACAAAGAATATATAGATCAAAGTGGCATACTGCTCGGACAATCCATGTGGGAAATTCGGACAAGTACTGCCGAAAAAGAACTATTGAAAAATGAATGGATTGAAGAGGTTTCAGTAAAAAGAAGTGGATTTTCATCCGTGACAATTAATGTTAAGGAATGGGAAAAGGCTGCATATATTCATTCTGAAACCGGTTTTGATATTGTCCTAGAGAATGGAGTTATCTACAAACCCAAATATTCAGTAATTCCTGTAGATGCGCCATTACTAAGTCATTTTAAGCATGAAAAAATAATAACTCGCATGGTGAAGGAGCTTTCTAAACTTAAAGGGGAAGTTTTGTCCATGATTTCCCAAATTGACTCTGTCCCTTCTAAATCAGACCCCTATCGCATTCGTGTATTCATGAATGATGGATACGAAGTAAGAGCCATCATTCCGTCTTTTGCAGAAAAAATAAACTATTATCCGGCGATAATAGCTCAAATTGATGGTAACGAAAAAGGAGTAATCGATTTAGAAGTCGGATCGTTCTTTCAAACTTACGTAGATATGTATAACCCACAAGTAAAGGAGGAGGAAGATGAACAAAATCCAGAATAAATCAAATCGATCAGCTGTAAATAAACGCATTATTTTTTCAATCGTCTGTTTAGTTCTTGGGTTCATCTTGGCGTATTCCTATAGTTTATCGAGCAGCAAAAAACTAAGTGGAAAGTCAGAAATTAGTAAATACTATGAAAATGAAGAGCGATATCGAGAAGATTTAATTCAACAAAAAGAACGGAATAAGGTCCTAGAATCCGAATTAGTAGCCAGAAGACAACAGGTACGAGAAATTGAGAAATCACTTTTAGGTAGTGAAGAACAGTATGATACCTTAATTCAAGAAGCTGAAAATTTACGACTGCTACTGGGGACAATTCCTTCCGTCGGTGCAGGTGTAAAAGTGCAGTTGGAAGATGGAGATTATGATGCTTCTTCGGTGAATCCAAATGATTACATCGTACATGAGAGCCATGTCTTTAAGGTATTAAATGAATTGAAAATATCTGGAGCCGAAGCCCTAGCGATTAACGGTAAACGACTCCATGCAAATTCGTACATTAAATGCACGGGTCCAGTCATTACTGTTGATGGGAAACAATTTCCAGCCCCATTCATAATTGAAGCTGTAGGGGATCCTTCAGTATTAATGCCTTCTCTACAACTCAGTGGGGGAGTATTAGATCAATTAGTAAATGATAATATTGTGGTAACGATTGAACAAAAAACAAAACTAAAAATGCCAGCGCTATAAGAAAAGTGCAGAAGCCCACTCAAGCTCGACTCCGACGGTGGAAGGAACGAATCGAAAACTGGTTTTCGAATGAGTGACTGAAGCGGAGGTGCGAGCTGGGCTTCGGAACTAGACAATAAGAAAAGTGCAGAAGCCCACTCAAGCTCGACTCCGACGGTGGAAGGAACGAATCGAAAAAACAAGTCTTTAAGCGAAAGGAAGAACCGATTCGATGAAACTAGATGTTAATGTCCGCTTCACGATTATTTTGTTAATAGTTGGTTTTATGGTAGCGGTTCAATACAACACAGTTCAAAACCCAGAATCTCGAGATACACGCGATATTTGGGAAATTAGAAAACAACTTTCCTCTGAAAAACAATTGCATTCAGAGCTGCTTACGGATATTCGAGATATAAATGAAACCATAACGAAATATGAAAACCTACAATCAGAAAGTCCTGCTCAAGCTTTAAATGAAACATTAGAAAGGTTAAGGAAAAAAGCGGGTTTAACCATTGTGACTGGTCCAGGATTAGTGTTGACAATTGAGCCTTCACTTGAAGCAATGGCTATGGGGCAAAATATTTCAAGTATCTCGCCAGAATTACTTGTGCGTTTAATAAATGAGATTAATCGCTTTAAAGGTCATGATGTGTCAGTGGATGGAAAACGAATTATATATTCATCTGCAATTCGGGATATAAATGGGCAAACGACAGTTAATGGTCTAAATGTTAAGTCCCCTCCATTTAAGATCCGAATTGGTACGGAAACAAAAGAAGATGCAAAATTATTATACAATCATTTACAATCATCAATGATTGCGGACGACTTTTTTATCGATGACTTAAACTTAATGATAGGTGAACCGGAAAATCGCATAAGCATTCCGGCATTTGATCAAGTGATTAACAACAATTATTTACATAATGTAACGGAAGGGGACTAAACTATGTGGCTACCATTACTCGGATTAATCTTGGGAATATCTTTAGGATTACTAACAGATATTCAAATCCCTTCAGTGTATGAAAATTACTTATCTATTGCCGTGCTAGCCGCGCTTGATACGTTATTTGGTGGAATTCGTGCGCAATTACAACATGTTTATGATGATAAAGTGTTTGTATCTGGTTTTTTCTTTAATATCGCACTTGCGGCAGGCTTAGCTTTCCTTGGGGTTTACTTAGGCGTTGATTTATATTTAGCCGCTATTTTTGCTTTTGGCGTGCGACTATTTCAAAATATTGCTGTGATACGCCGTATCTTATTAGCAAAATGGATGGAGAGAAAAGGGCATATAGAGTAAAAAACAGTCGAATAGAAGGAAAATTTACAAATTTTGATGATTTTACTTAGACAAGCTTGGTAGAATGCAATAGAATGATGAGTAAAGAGTTGTTGAAGGAGGTGCCACGGATTGAATCAGACAGAATTATATGTTTCTCTTGATATTGGTTCTTCATCTATTAAGGTCCTTATTGGAGAAATGACAAATGGTTCTTTAAACGTAATTGGGGTTGGAAATGTAAAATCGAACGGAATTCGAAAAGGTGCAATTGTCGATATCGATGCGACCGTGCAATCCATCAAAAAGGCGATTGATCAAGCTGAACGAATGATAGGTATGTCCATTAATGAAGTAGTTTTAGGAATTCCTGCTAACCAAGCAATGTTGCAACATGTAAAAGGTGTAGTGGCGGTTAATAGCGAAAATCGTGAAATTACAGACGATGATTTAGAACGAGTAATAGAGTCAGCACAAGTAATGTCCATTCCACCCGAAAGAGAATTAGTCAATCTAGTACCAAAACAATATATTGTAGACCATTTAGATGAAATTAAAGATCCTCGCGGAATGATTGGTATCCGTTTAGAAATGGATGGAACGATGCTGACTACATCTAAAACAATCTTACATAATGTTTTACGTTGTGTGGAGCGTGCAGGTCTTCAAATTCGGGAAATTTATTTGCAACCTCTCGCATCAGGTTATTTTGCTTTATCGGAAGATGAGAAAAATCACGGAACCGCATATATAGATATTGGTGGAGGTTCAACAACGATTGCCGTATTCCAAGATGGTCATTTAACACATACATCTGTTTTACCAGTAGGTGGAGATCATTTAACAAAAGATTTGTCCATTGTTTTAAAAACACCTACTGAACAAGCAGAAAAAATTAAACACCAATATGGACATGCCTTTTACGATGATGCTTCTGATGATGAGTTATTTGAAGTTCCTGTAATAGGAGCTGAGATGAAAGAACAATATAGTCAGAGATATATATCTGAGATTATAGGAGTTCGTTTAGAAGAATTATTTGAATTAATATTAGAAGAATTTTATCGTATGGGTCTTCAAGATTTACCAGGTGGTGTCGTGATTTCTGGAGGTGTTGCAAAATTAGAAGGGCTTTCACAATTAGCTCGCCATATATTGCAAACACGTGTCAGATTATATACACCAGAATATATCGGGGTGCGTGAACCTGGATATACGACTGCAGTTGGATTAATTCGTTATGCTCATATGGAAGATCAATTCTTTAATCGTTTTGGTGGAAGCCATGCATTAGTCCAATCTAAAAAACCTGAACAGAGTACACCAACACCAAAAAAACAAAAGCAAACACAAAGTAAAGTTGATAATAATGACAGTGTAATGGGGAAAGCACGCAAGTTCCTCGATAAATTTTTCGAATAATACATGATATTTTATTAAGGAGGAATTGCGATGTTGGAATTTGATACTAGTTTAGACCAACTTGCCGTGATCAAAGTAATTGGTGTCGGTGGAGGCGGAAATAACGCTGTGAACCGCATGATTGAACATGGCGTACAAGGTGTAGAATTTATTGCTGTGAATACAGATGCACAAGCATTGAACTTATCTAAAGCAGAAGTGAAGTTACAAATTGGTGGAAAATTAACGCGTGGACTTGGAGCTGGAGCAAACCCAGAAGTTGGGAAAAAAGCAGCTGAAGAAAGCAGAGAACAAATAGAAGAAGCATTACGCGGAGCTGATATGGTCTTTGTTACTGCTGGTATGGGTGGCGGAACTGGTACTGGTGCTGCACCGGTCATTGCTCAAATTGCTCGAGAAATTGGTGCTTTAACTGTTGGTGTCGTGACTCGACCATTCACTTTTGAAGGGCGTAAACGTTCAACTCAGGCGATCGGTGGTATCGGTGCCATGAAAGAAGCAATTGATACGCTGATTGTCATTCCAAATGATCGATTATTAGAAATTGTCGACAAAAACACACCGATGCTTGAAGCATTCCGTGAAGCGGATAATGTACTTCGTCAAGGTGTACAAGGGATATCTGATTTAATCGCTGTTCCAGGATTAATTAACTTGGATTTCGCAGATGTTAAAACAATCATGTCTAATAAAGGATCTGCCTTAATGGGAATTGGTATTTCTACTGGTGAAAACCGTGCTGCTGAAGCTGCTAAGAAGGCCATTTCAAGCCCACTTCTAGAAACATCAATTGATGGAGCTAAAGGTGTATTAATGAATATTACAGGTGGATCAAACTTAAGTTTATTTGAAGTTCAAGAGGCGGCTGATATTGTCGCATCTGCTTCAGATGAAGATGTAAATATGATTTTTGGTTCAGTCATTAATGATAATTTGAAAGATGAAATTGTCGTGACAGTAATTGCTACTGGATTTAACGAAGAACAATTGACAACCCGTTCTACTCGAAGTGGTGGATTTGGTGCTGGTCGTTCTCAACAGGCTTCTCAACCACAACATTCGCCAAGTCGTGAGACAAGAAGAGAAGAAGCTCCTTCATATCAACAACAAGAATTACCAAGAAGAGAGCAACAAACTTCTCAACAAGAAGACACGTTAGATATTCCTACGTTCTTACGAAATCGCCAAAAACGAAATTAACATCGTTGAAACAAACCAAAAGCCATCCTCAGGAATTTTACTCTTGAGGATGGTTTTTTTGTCGTAGATTTTTTTAATTCGATAACAAGAACTGACAGGTTTTGCATGAAAATCGTGATACCTTAATCGTAGGAGGTGAGAAAATGTATGCTGAAGTTTTAATTTCTATTAATACCCTCATCAATTTTTCATTACTTTCTTTTTCAAACAAAATGGGATCGTTTCATCAAAAATCATGGCGATTATGGTTTAGTGCATGTTTAGGTGCGGTCAGTATTGTCCTTTTGGGAGGGGGATATGTTTCAATTACCTTAACCTTTCTAGTTATGACCACAGTTGCATTTGGATTAAATCGTTCAAACTGGGTACTTGCTGCAACGAATACATTGATTGGGGCTATGTTTGCTGGAGGGCTACTAACAGTCATTCAACCGTTTTTAGCAAATGCTAAATGGTATGTCGTGATTCTCATTACAGGGAGTATTTTAATCACAAGCTTAACGGGAGTTCGGAAAAATTGGTTTCGTATTAATTTAACAGCAATTAAAGACTCTTATGTGGGGCAAGTAACCATTCGGCTGTTTCATCAAGAATTTCAACTCACCTCTTATTCAGACACCGGCAATCATTGTATCGAACCACTGTCAGGAAATCCTGTTCACTTTATTTCGGCTGACAAAATGAAATCAGTTATTCCAGCAGAATTGTGGCATTATTTATATAATTTCGAAGGAAATACTACAGAAAAATTTCAAGAAATTCCTTTGCCGTTTCGTTCTCAACTTCGCTTGATTCGACTTCAAACGGTTCAAAATCAGTCAACTTGGGCCATTGGCATTAAAGTAGATCATATTCAACTAAAAACATCTACTGAACAAACATTAGCACCATGTTATGTGGTTCTAACAAAAAACAGTAAACATTTCCCACGACAAACAGATGTCATTTTGCATGCTTCAACATTATTCACTTAATTTTAGGAGGCGAATTCAATGTTAAGAAGAATTTGGAACAGGCTTGTTGAACTTTGGAGTCAATGGAGGAGCAAAGGAACATACTATATTGGTGGGAGCGAATCACTTCCACATCCTATGAATCGTGAGGAAGAAGCAAAAACGATTGAGGCGTTTATGAATGGCAGTCTAACGGCTCGAGATACGCTAATTGAACGTAATTTGAGGTTAGTTGTCTATATTGCAAGACGTTTTGAAAATACAGGCACGCATATTGAAGACTTAATTAGCATTGGTTCCATTGGGTTAATCAAAGCAATTGAAACGTTTAATACGGAGAAAAAAATTAAACTAGCCACCTATGCTTCAAGATGTATCGAAAATGAAATTTTAATGCACCTTCGCAAAACGAGTCGCCTAAAGTCTGAAGTCTCTTTTGATGAACCATTGAACTCGGATGCTGATGGCAATGAGCTTTTACTGTCTGATATTTTAGGGACGGATGAACATATTATTGCAGATGATGTTGAGAAAAAAATTGAAAGGCAGTTTATGTTTTCAGCTATCGATTTATTAGAGGAACGAGAAAAATATATTATGGAATGTCGGTTCGGATTAAATGGTCAAGAAGAAATGACACAAAAAGAAGTAGCCGATATGTTAGGGATTTCGCAGTCGTATATTTCACGATTAGAAAAGAAAATCATACACGACTTACGAGAAGAGTTAAATCAAACGACAGCTTAATGGATGAAATTGGAGACATCAATTTACGCATAGTTTCCTCTGACGCGGACACACTGTTTATTATCACAGTGTAGAACAGTTCGGAGGAAAAAGCGATGGTACGTACAAAAGTCGAATTATGCGGAGTAGATACGTCAAAGCTACCTGTTTTATCAAACGAAGTGATGACAAAAACCTTTATACGTTTACAAAGTGGAGACTTATCGGCAAAAGACGAACTAGTCATGGGGAACTTAAGATTAGTATTAAGTTTGGTTCAACGGTTCGCTTATCGTGGAGAGCAAGCAGATGACCTATTTCAAGTTGGCTGTATTGGCTTAATAAAATCAATTGAGAACTTTGATTTAAAACACAATGTACGATTTTCAACGTATGCAGTGCCAATGATTATTGGAGAAATAAGAAGACATTTGCGTGACCACCACCCTGTACGTGTATCTAGATCTTTGCGAGACATAGCCTATAAGTCAATGAAAGCAAAAGAGCAATACATTACAGAAAATTTACATGAGCCAACATTACAACAACTTTCAGAGATAACCGAAATCCCTCATGAAGACATTTTATTTGCTTTAGATGCTATACAAGAGCCTATCTCTTTACAAGAACCAATCTACCATGATGGGGGAGATCCAGTATTTATGTTGGATCAATTGCGAGATGAGCAAGTATCTGAAGAATCTTGGTCCACGTATGTGTTTATGAAAGAGAGCATTAGTAAGTTGGATATACGTGAACAAAAAATATTAGCTAAACGTTATTATTATGGAGAAACGCAAACAGAAATTGCGAAAGAATTAGGGATATCTCAAGCTCAAATTTCAAGGCTCGAGAAACATGCAATTCGTGTTATTCAAGAACAATACAAGTTTGATTTACGTTAAGATAAAAAGTTATTATTCCTTAGTGGAATAATAGCTTTTTTCGTGGTTTTAATCATAAACTAGAAAAAGGGGGAATGTCCGTTGAAATTTACAGATATCCAACAAAAAGAATTTATTGAAGCAAGTGATGGGAGGATGCTTGGTTTTGTTAATGATGCACGAATATCTAAGGAAAATGGATTTATCGAAGCATTTTATTTGGAAGAACCGAAAAAGATGTTAGAATTTTTTTCGGGCAACCGACAATCAGTAGTAATTCGATTATCCGATATACAAGTCATTGGGAAAGATGTAGTGATTGTACAGTCTAAGGGCTTAGAACGTGGATAAACATTGAATATTCAACGTTTGATTGGTACAATATAAAGATAAATGCGTTACCTAAAAAGGTAGGAACTCTAAAATATGAAAATTAATGGTAATCTTCAACGAATCAATAAAAAAATTCAGCAAGCTTGTACCCGTGTGAATCGTTCCACTTCGAATGTTCATCTTGTTGCAGTTACTAAATCTGTTTCGATAGAGCGTACAGTAGAAGCTTTAGAAACAGGCTTACAACATTTGGGTGAGAATCGTCCTGAAGGATTACTAACTAAACAACGAGCAATCAAAAATGCTGTAATTTGGCATTATATTGGATCTCTTCAAACACGAAAAGTAAAAGAAGTAGTTAATTCAATTCATGTTTTACACTCATTAGATCGGCTCAGTCTAGCAAACGAGATTCAAAAAAGAGCAGAACATCGTATTGACTGTTTTGTACAAGTAAATGTTTCAGAAGAAGAAGCAAAGCATGGAATCGAATTGGAAAATGTTCAATCGTTTATAGAATCGCTCCATGAACACAATAAGATCCGAATAATTGGTCTAATGACTATGGCCCCAAACACATCCGACGAAAAAGTCATTCGGAATGTGTTCAAATCATTAAAAGATATGCAACAACACATTGCAGACAAACACTATTCATATGCGCCTTGTACAGAATTATCAATGGGGATGTCCAATGATTATGAAATCGCGATTGAAGAAGGTGCTACCTATATACGGATTGGTACTGCTTTAGTCGGAGAAGAAAGTGAGGAGTTAAAGTGAGTATGAAAAATAAATTTAAAAACTTTTTTTACTTAGATGAAGAAGAAGAAACGGCAGCAACGAATGAGCGACAAAATGAATCGCGTCCAACGTCCCAACCGACTGTTCGTAAAACGTCGAAAGAAAGAAGAAGTGTTTCAAGTGAAACGACTTCAACTCCCAATGTTGTAAGTCTTCAAAACTTGCAAAAATCTTCAAAAGTAATTCTTGTCGAACCTCGAGTCTATGCTGAGGCACAAGATATTTCAGAGCATCTGAAAAATAAGCGTGCGGTCGTTGTAAATTTGCAACGTATTGACAAAGATCAAGGAATCCGCATTGTAGATTTTTTAAGTGGTACAGTGTATGCTTTAGGTGGAGATATTCAACGTATTGGCACCGATATTTTTTTGTGTGCACCTGATACGGTTGAGGTAGCAGGCGCAATTTCTGACTACTTTTACGATGACATACAATGATTGAGGTGTAATTAATTCATATGGATTTTGTTATTGGAATTATTGATCAAGCAATTGGTTTTTATACGATTTTACTTATTATTTATATTTTTATGTCGTGGGTACCGAGTATAAAACAATCGAGTATTGGACGCTTTTTAGAGAGAATTTGTGAACCTTATTTAGAACCGTTCAGAAAATTCATCCCTCCATTTGGTATGATAGATATATCACCAATTGTGGCCATTCTTGTTTTAAATCTAGCCCGTTCAGGACTTCACAGTTTAGCAATTTATGTATAAAAATCTTGCCTCACTTATAGTGAGGCTTTTTTTAGCATTGAAAGGAAGAGCATAAATGGAACAAGTTTTTCAACATTTTCGTAAAGATGAGCAGCATTTTATTGAACAAGTGAGTGGGTGGCTTCGAGAAACTCAAGATCGTTATGCACCGAAGTTGACTGATTTTTTAGATCCCAGACAACAATTTATTGTTCATGCTCTTATTGGCCAAAATATAGATGTTGTATCGAGTGCTTATGGTACATTTAACAGTGCTGAACGCAAACGTATGATGATAGCACCATCCTATTTTGAAGCAAATGACGAAGACTACAACATCACGATGTTTTCAATTAATTATGCTGCAAAATTTATTAAAATTGAACACTCTGATGTTCTCGGAACTCTAATGTCACTTGGACTTGATCGCTCAAAGTTCGGTGATATTCGTGTAGATAATGAACGTATAGAATTTGCAGTGGCTTCAGAAGTGGCAGAGTTTGTACGGATGAATATTACTTCAATTGGTAAATCCAAAGTAAAAGTGGAAGAATTGCCAGAAGACCACTTATATTTAGAAAACAGTGAAGTATGGACAGAAGAAACACATACGGTCAGTTCAATGAGAATTGACACCATTATTGCCTCATTATTTAATGTCTCTAGACAAAAAGCTTCAACCCTTATTCACAGTGGGAAAGTTAAAGTGAATTGGACAATGCGTGAACAGCCATCATTTGAATTGCACGAATCAGATTTGATATCGATAAGAGGATTTGGTAGAATTCAAATCGGAATCATTGAAGGTCGTACAAAAAAAGACAAAATTCGTCTTCAAATTGGTCGAATCGAGCCGAAATCGTAAAAAAATTTAAGAAAATTCGAATTATTGATGTCTTCAATGATAATGAAAGGTATAATAGTTTGAAAAGATGTAAGTTTGTAAAGGGGAGATTTTGAAATGCCGCTATCACCACTAGATATTCATAATAAAGAGTTTGGTCGTGGATTCCGAGGCTATAACGAAGACGAGGTCAACGAATTCTTGGACCAAGTGATCAAAGATTTCGAACTTCTTATTAAGGATAAAAAAGAACTAGAAGAAAAACTGAAATCTTCAAGTGAGCGAGTGGGACATTTCACAACTATTGAAATGACATTGCAAAAGTCAATTGTTGTTGCACAAGAAGCTGCTGAAGAAGTTCGTCGAAACTCTCAAAAAGAAGCGAAATTAATTGTACGAGAAGCAGAGAAAAATGCTGACCGAATTGTGAATGAAGCATTAACAAAGGCTCGTCGTATTGCTATTGAAATTGAAGATTTGAAGAAACAATCAAAAGTATTCAGAAATCGCTTTAAAATGTTGGTAGAAGCGCAACTTGATTTGATTAACACAGATGACTGGGACCATGTAATGCAATATGATGTTGATACAACTCAGTTAAACGCATTAGATCCTGAAGAAGACTAAGCATCGCTTGACGATATTGCATTCATTCCCTATAATATCTACATATTGTAAGAAAAACGTGTAGCACTTATACGTCTTTTCCGGAACAATGGAAGAAATGATTCGGAAAGAAGTATCAATAGCGAGATTTCAATAAAACGCTTGTAGCTATACAGGACTGTACGTAAAATATTCCTAGAATAAGATGTAACTGTAAAAACGTTGAAAGAGACAGTAGTTTGTTAGCATAGAATAGCGATTCGAGGGTGGTGAAAGCTCGAACAAATGGCGAACAAATGAATATCACTCCTGAGTTGAATCACTGAACTTGATTTTGTAAGTGATTTCGGTTTCACGCCGTTAATGTGATCTAAGCTGGCAACAAGTAATTGTTGCAATTAGGGTGGTACCGCGAGTTATAACTTCTCGTCCCTTTATGGGATGAGGAGTTTTTTTGTTGTCTAGCTCAAAAGCATATCTTACATATCTGAGTCGTCTCTTCCACCGATGGAGATGTGTTATAGGACGCTTTTTTGCTTTTCTTAATTTGAGGAGGTTATTTAGATGGAATACAAAGATACGTTATTAATGCCGAAAACAGAATTTCCAATGCGTGGGGGATTACCAACACGCGAACCAGCGATGCAAGAAAAATGGAATGAAATGAAGTTGTATGAAAAAGTATTGGAGCGAACGAAAGGGCGCACTAGCTTTATTTTGCATGATGGTCCTCCATACGCAAACGGAGACCTGCATATGGGTCACGCTTTAAATAAAGTTTTAAAAGACATGATTGTCCGCCACAAATCGATGACTGGTTATTACGCTCCATATGTTCCAGGGTGGGACACACATGGACTTCCAATTGAACAAGCGTTAACGAACAAAGGCGTTAATCGCAAAGAAATGACGGTAGCTGAGTTCCGTAACTTATGTGAAACATATGCATACGAGCAAATCGACCGTCAACGTGAGCAATTCAAACGACTTGGCGTTCAAGGCGATTGGGAAAATCCGTACATTACTTTAAAACCTGCGTATGAATCTCGTCAAATCGAAGTATTTGGTGAAATGGCTCGAAAAGGATATATCTATAAAGGATTAAAGCCTGTTTATTGGTCACCATCAAGTGAATCAGCTTTAGCTGAAGCAGAAATCGAATATCAAGACAAAAAATCACCTTCTATATATGTGAGTTTTGACGTTACAGATGGAAAAGGCGTAGTTGCAGAAGGTACGAAAATTATCATTTGGACGACGACACCATGGACAATTCCAGCGAACCTCGGAATTTCAGTGAATCCTGAATTCGACTATGTAATTGTAGAAGTTTCAGCAACTCGTTACCTAGTTGCAAAAGCCTTACTTGAGAATGTAGCCACTACTCTTGAATGGGATTCTTATGAAATTGTTCAAACGTTAAAAGGCGAACAAATGGATCGCATGGTAGCCAAGCACCCATTATATAATCGAGATTCACTAGTCATGCTAGGAGAGCACGTAACCGACGAGGGCGGTACTGGGTGTGTTCATACTGCTCCAGGACACGGAGAAGACGATTTCCAAGTAGGTAAAGCTTATGGACTTGAAGTACTTTCACCAATTGATGACCGTGGTGTGTTGACTGCTGAAGCACCAGGATTTGAAGGGTTATTTTATGATAAAGCTAATAAAGTCATTACAGAGGCATTAGAAGCAGCTGGGGCTTTAGAAAAATTAACGTTCTTCACGCACTCTGCTCCACATGATTGGCGTACGAAAAAGCCGGTTATTTTCCGTGCAACTGCTCAATGGTTTGCTTCAATTGATGCGTTCCGCGATGAGTTATTACAAGCAATAAAAGATACTTCATTTACACCAGCTTGGGGTGAGACACGACTTTTCAACATGGTTCGAGACCGTGGAGATTGGTGTATTTCTCGACAACGTGTATGGGGTGTTCCAATTCCAGTTTTCTATGCTGAAAATAATGAACCAATTTTAACAGAAGAATCAATTGCACATGTGTCAAAACTGTTCCGTGAACATGGGTCTACTATCTGGTTTGAGAGAGAAGCAAAAGACTTATTACCAGAAGGTTTCACACATCCAGGTAGCCCAAATGGTCGTTTCTCCAAAGAAACAGATATTATGGACGTTTGGTTTGATTCAGGTTCTTCTCATCAGGCCGTTTTAGATGAGCGAGAAGATTTATCGTATCCAGCGGATCTATATTTGGAAGGGTCAGACCAATATCGTGGATGGTTTAACTCCTCCTTAACAACAAGTGTTGCCATCAGTGGCCACGCGCCTTACAAAGGATTATTAAGTCATGGATTTACGCTAGATGGAGAAGGACGAAAAATGAGTAAATCCATTGGGAACGTAATTGATCCTGCAAAAGTGATGAATCAATTAGGCGCAGATATCCTTCGTTTATGGGTAGCATCAGTCGACTACACAGCAGATGTACGCGTTTCTGATTCGAATTTCAAGCAAGTAGCAGAAGTGTATCGTAAAATTCGTAATACGTTCCGATTCTTACATGGCAATGTAGCAGACTACAATCCGCAAACAGATCGGGTTGCATTTGAAGATTTACGCGAAGTGGATCAATACATGTTTATGAAACTTCAAGATTTAATTGAAACAGTTCGTAAATCTTACGATAAGTATGACTTTGCTGGAGTTTACCATGCAGTCAACAACTTTGTTTCATCTGATTTAAGTTCATTCTATTTAGATATTGCAAAAGATGTTGTATATATTGAAGGTGCAAATCATACTCATCGCCGTGCAATGCAAACGGTAATGTATGATACCTTATTGGCATTGTTAAAACTTACAACCCCTATTTTGCCGCATACAACGGATGAACTTTGGGTATTCTTAACGCAAGAGACTGAGGAAAGTGTACAGTTAACAGATTTCCCAGAAGCTACTAAACATGAGTCCTTTACAAATCTGCGTTCGAAGTATCAACAATTAATGCTCGTTCGAGATGATGTGTTAAAAGCGTTAGAAGAAGCTCGAAATGCAAAAGTAATTGGTAAATCTCTTGAAGCGAAAGTAACAGTTTATGTGAAAACAGAGCTTAAAGATGCTTTTGAAACGAATAAAGTTGATTTTGCACAATTCTTTATCGTGTCGGACTTCACGTTGGCAGGTTTAAAAGAAGAAGCACCTGAAGATGCGTTGAATCTTGACGTGGCTTCAATTGTTGTGACAAAAGCACAAGGTGAAAAGTGTGAAAGATGCTGGACAATTTCAACTGAAGTAGGCAAAAACGAGAAACATTCTACATTATGTCCTCGTTGTGCAGACGTGGTTGAAGAGTATTACGTATAAAAAATGGAGCTGTCCTTTTGGGCAGCTCTTTCTGTATGTTTGGATTATGTGGTAAACTAACTATGATACTTGCGTAACGGAGGAACATAAGTGTACATTTTTTATTTAGTAGCAATTGCCATTGTGGCAATTGATCAGTGGACGAAATGGTTAGTTGTAAAACATATGGAACTGGGTGAACGAATTGTATTAATGGATCCTACTTTTGCGTTAATGTCTCATCGTAATCGAGGAGCAGCTTGGGGAATGTTAGAGGGCCAAATATGGTTATTTACTATCGTTACAATCATCGTAATCATTGGTATTTTGTACTACTTTCATAAAGAAGCAAAAGGAAAACCATTATTTCAATTTAGTTTAATGTTATTACTGGGTGGCGCGATTGGAAATTTCGCAGATCGTTTAGTACGTGGTGAAGTTGTTGATTTTGCAGATGTACTTATTCCCATCATTAATTATGATTTTCCTATATTTAATGTTGCGGATGCAGCATTAACTATCGGTGTTACCATCCTGATTATGGTTATTTTATTAGAAGAAAAAGCAGAAAAAGCTGCAAAGAGAAAAGGTGAATAAATGGAAGATTATACGTATAAAATTTCAGAAGAACAAAAAGGTGAACGAATTGATAAAGCACTAGCAACAGTTGAAGCAGATTGGTCTCGTAGTCAAATTCAAATTTGGCTAAAAGACGGTGCTGTTCTAGTCAATGGAGAAACAGCTAAACCAAACTATAAAGTGAAACCAAATGATGAAATCATAGTGACAGTACCAGAAGTAGAACCGCTTGATATTGAAGCTGAAAACTTAAATCTTGAAATTGTGTATGAAGATGAAGATGTCCTTGTGGTGAATAAACCTCGAGGAATGGTTGTACATCCAGCTCCAGGACATACATCTGGAACACTTGTTAACGGGTTAATGTACCATTGTAACGATTTATCGGGAATCAATGGAATTATGCGCCCAGGCATCGTGCATCGTATTGACAAAGATACATCAGGGTTACTAATGGTTGCAAAAAATGACAAAGCTCATGTTTCACTAGTGGACCAATTAGTGAATAAAACAGTGACCAGAAAATATACAGCGCTAGTTCATGGGCATATTCCTCATGATAAAGGAACAATCGATGCACCGATAGGTAGAGATGCACGTGACCGTCAAAGTATGGCTGTTAACGATAAAGGTAAACATGCAGTTACACATTTCCGTGTAATTGAAAGATTTGGCAATTTCACACTAGTTGAATGTCGTTTAGAAACGGGACGTACACATCAAATTCGAGTTCATATGAAATATATTGGTTTCCCACTCGCGGGAGATCCTAAATATGGACCGAAAAAGACAATTGAATTCGATGGACAAGCTCTTCACGCAGGAGTACTAGGATTTATTCACCCGCGTACTGAAGAATACTTGGAGTTTGAAGCACCAGTCCCTGAAGTCTTTCATGTATTACTTGAAGAAATGAAAACAAATGTTGACAGTAAAGAAAAGTAATTCTATACTGTTAAAAAGTGATGAATGCTCTTTTTTGCACTCCACTTAAACTAATTAAATAGAACACCTTTAAGAACAGTCCAGAGAGACTGGGAAGGTATTAGTGAAATGTATAGAAACACATGCTGTGTGTTTTGATACATGTTATTTTCTGCATTCACACCCTCTCATCCAACATGGACGAGAGGGTTTTTATTTTGACGAAAGGAGAGGTCATGATGGTTGAAAAAGCAAATATTCTTGACGAGCAAGCAATTAATCGAGCACTGACACGAATCGCTCATGAAATTATTGAACGAAATAAAGGAATAGACACCTGTATTTTAGTAGGAATTAAAACAAGAGGAGCCTATCTAGCCAGACGATTAGCAGAAAAAATCGAAAAAATTGAGGGCAAATCAATTAGATCGGGTGAGCTTGATATTACGTTATACCGAGATGATTTATCAATGAAAACCAAAAATAAAGAACCGCTAGTGCAACAAGTGGATATCCAACACGTGGTAACAGATCAGAAAGTAATTTTAATTGATGACGTCCTTTATACAGGTAGAACAGTTCGAGCGGCAATGGATGCAGTGATGGATCTTGGCAGACCTGCTCAAATTCAATTAGCTGTATTAGTCGATCGGGGACATCGAGAATTGCCAATTCGAGCAGATTACGTTGGGAAAAACATCCCTACAGCAAGCCTAGAAAGAGTTGTCGTTCGTTTGCACGAAACAGATGAAAATGAGAGTGTAACCATCCACGTATAGACAGAATGGAGAGAAAAGAATTGAAGAATTCACAAACCGTTTTAGACATTCATGATAGACCTTCAGCAGGGAAGCTAACTACCTTAAGTATTCAACATATGTTCGCCATGTTTGGTGCTACAATTTTAGTTCCACAACTGGTAGGTTTGAGCCCAGCAATCGCATTATTAACAAGTGGTATCGCTACTTTAATATTTTTGTTTGTAACTAAGTTTCAAGTGCCGGCTTATTTAGGGTCATCGTTTGCATTTATTGTACCCATACTTGCTGCCACGGAAGTAGCAGGAATTGGGGGGGCTATGATCGGTAGTTTGTTTGTGGCCGTCGTCTATTTCATCGTATCGGTTGTTATTTGGAAAACAGGGTATCAATGGATTATGAAATTATTGCCACCAATTGTTGTAGCACCAGTTATTATTGTTATTGGGTTAGCACTTTCTCCCGTTGCTATTGATATGGCCATGAACATCCCAGTTGAGGGGGGAAAAGAATACAGCTTGATGCACTTTTCAGCAGCGCTTGTCACATTAGCAGCAGCAGTTATCGCAACGTTATTCTTTAAAGGCATTGTAAGCTTAATGCCTGTTCTAATCGGCATTATTGTAGGTTATGTATATTCTTTACTCATTGGAATTGTAGATTTTACTGCGGTGTTAAATGCAAAATGGATCAGTTCACCAGATTTCTTAGTCCCTGGAATTCATTACGAATTTATCATTACCCCTACCTTACTTGGACTGATGGTACCTATTGCCATTGTTACCATCTCTGAACATATCGGACATCAATTAGTATTAGGTAAAATTGTTAACCGAAATTACATAAAAGAACCTGGTTTACATCGTTCATTACTTGGAGACGGGTTAGGAACCTTTATTAGCGGACTATTAGGTGGACCACCTAAAACCACTTATGGAGAAAATATTGGAGTACTAGCGATTACGAGAGTATATAGTGTGTATGTAATTGCTGGTGCAGCGATTTTAGCCATGGTGTTTTCATTCTTCGGTAAAGTAATGGCACTTATATCCACAATCCCTACTGCAGTTCTCGGGGGGATTTCAATCTTACTATTCGGGATAATAGCGTCATCTGGTCTACGCATGTTAGTAGATAACCATATTGATTTTGGCGAAAAACGAAACTTGGTGATTTCATCAATTATTTTAGTCATCGGCATTGGTGGAGCGAAATTACATTTCACCGAAACATTTGAACTTGAAGGCATGGCGCTGGCAGCAATCGTGGGTGTCATTTTAAACCTTGTGTTGCCAGGAAAACCGCAAGAAGCAGTTGATACGCTGGAAGACAAATCGAATAAAACATCCTTTTAATACCTAGTCCAGAGAGGCAGGAAAAGGGAAACCTATTCATAAAGTTCCGTTTCATAATGGATCTTTACTTGAAGGTACCCTCTAGCCTCTCAACAACTTGTTGAGAGGTTTTTATTTCGCAAAATTTAGGAGGTATTTGAGTGAAACATCTGTTAAACATGGAAGATTTACAATTAAATGACATTCATATCATTTTGAATCGAGCGATGGAGTTTCAGCAAAATGAAAGTTCGGATTTAATGGGTGCCTATACAGTAGCCAACTTGTTTTTTGAAGCAAGTACACGAACGAAAATGAGTTTTGAAATGGCTCAACGGAAACTAGGGCTTCATGTCTTACCTTTTGAAGCGGGTTCTTCTAGTTTAGTTAAAGGTGAAAATTTATACGACACCGTAAAAACATTAGAAGAAATTGGCGTAGATGCGGTTGTTATAAGGCATGACCAAGTTGAATACTACAAAGAATTAATGTCAGGGATAACCCTTTCCATTATCAATGGAGGGGATGGATCAGGACAACATCCATCGCAATGCTTGCTTGATCTATATACGATTCAACAAGAATTTGGAGAGTTTGAAGGCTTACATGTAGCGATTGTGGGTGACGTCACTCATAGCAGAGTTGCTAAATCGAATGCACAAGCCCTAAAGAAATTAGGCGCACAAGTTTCCTTCATCTGCCCACCGAAATGGCGAGGAGACATTGAAACCATAACCTCATGGGAAGAAATATTACCTCATGCGGATGTCGTGATGTTACTACGGATTCAACATGAACGTCATGAAGCAAATGGTGATTTTTCAAGAGAGCAATATCACAAAGAGTACGGGTTAACTAAAGCTCGATATGAGAAATTAAAATCCTCTGCCATCATTATGCATCCAGCACCTGTAAATCGTGGGGTAGAAATTGCAAGTGATCTAGTTGAAAGTGACAAGTCACGTATTTTTAAACAAATGCATAACGGTGTTTTCGTTCGAATGGCCATATTAGAATCTGTTTTGAAGGGGAGATTTTGATGAAAAAATTTATTCACCATATTCAAATGCTCAATGAACAAAATGAGTTAATAGAAGGAGCAATCGTCATTGAAAATGGGCGTATCATTGAAATTAATCCAGCACGTATACCCCAAGTGGATGAAGTGATTAATGGACAAGGGCATTTTGCATCTGCTGGGTTTATCGATGTACATGTCCATTTAAGAGAGCCAGGTGGAGAACAAAAAGAAACGATTGAAACGGGAACTTACGCAGCGGCAAAAGGAGGTTTCACAACAATTTGCGCGATGCCAAATACAAAACCTGTACCAGATACAGTAGAAAATTTAACACATGTGTATCAACTCATTCATGAGAAAGCGAAGATTCGAGTACTTCCTTATGCATCCATTACAATACGTGAAGCTGGCAAAGAACGAACAGATCTTTCTGCGTTAAAAGAACACGGTGCATTCGCTTTTACAGATGATGGTGTGGGTGTTCAACAAGCCGGGATGATGTTTGAAGCCATGAAAGATGCCGCTAAATTAAAAATGCCCATTGTGGCGCATTGCGAAGACAACACACTCATTTATGCCGGAGTTATGCATGAAGGGATCAAAAATAAGGAGCTAGGGTTAAAAGGGATACCATCAATTGCCGAGTCCGTCCATATCGCTCGAGATATCTTATTAGCTGAAGCGGCAGGTGCTCATTATCATGTGTGTCATGTAAGTACGAAAGAATCAGTGCGTGTCATTAGAGAGGCCAAGAAAGCAGGCATTCGAGTAACGGCAGAAGTCAGTCCTCACCATTTAATTTTATGCGAAGACGACATTCCAAATAATGATTCTAATTGGAAAATGAATCCGCCTCTACGAGCGAAAGAAGATTTACAAGCTTTAATAGAAGGCTTAGAGGACGGTACATTAGATTTTATTGCGACAGATCACGCCCCGCATACAACAGAAGAAAAAGGAGATGGCATGGAACAAGCGCCATTTGGCATTGTGGGCTTAGAAACGGCATTTCCTCTTTTGTACACGCAGTTTGTGAAATCTGGCAAATGGACGCTCGCACAATTAATCGAATGGCTGACTCAAAAGCCTGCAGATGTCTTTGGCTTACCGTACGGTCGGTTAAAAACTGGGGCCTCGGCAGATTTAGTATTAATTGATTTAACAAAAGAACAAAAAATAGATACTTCTACTTTTGTTTCCAAAGGAAGAAATACCCCATTCCAAGATTGGACATGTATGGGATGGCCCGTTATGACACTATTTCAAGGAAAAATAGTTTGGCAGGAGGGAAAATGATGATGAAAAGAAGCTTAATTTTAGAAACTGGTGATGTATTTAATGGTACAGCTTTTGGCAGTACGCATGCTAGTGAAGGAGAAGTCGTTTTTACAACAGGGATGACCGGCTACCAAGAAACCTTATCTGATCCCTCTTACTGTGGACAAATTGTGACCATGACCTACCCGCTCATTGGAAATTATGGAATAAATCGCGACGACTTTGAATCGATTCAACCGGCGATTAAAGGGATGGTTGTTCGCGAATTGGCTGAAAAACCTTCGAATTTTAGAAGTGACACAACATTAAATGAGTTATTTACAATGAAAAAGATCCCTGGAATAGAAGGGGTTGATACTCGGAAATTAACGAGAATTATTCGTGAATTCGGCTCAGTTAAAGGGATGATCACTGAATCCGGTACAGAAGTAAATATTGATGAAATCGTGGCAAAATTAAAAGTCACTACTTTGAGAACAGATCAAGTGAAACAAGTTTCTACTAAACATCCATATCCAAGTCCAGGCCGTGGCAAGCGTGTCGTACTTGTGGACTTCGGAATGAAGCATGGGATATTACGTGAGCTAACTAAGCGCAATTGTGATGTTGTAGTGGTTCCATATAACATAACTGCAGAAGAAATTATGGCAATCTATCCTGATGGAATTATGTTATCAAACGGACCTGGAAATCCAAAAGATGTTCCCGAAGCGATTACGATGATACAAAAATTGATTGGTAAAATACCGATATTTGGCATTTGCCTTGGCCATCAACTGTTTGCATTAGCAAGTGGAGGCGACACATTCAAGTTAAAGTTTGGCCATCGAGGAGCGAATCACCCCGTTACCGATTTAGAAACTGGACGAACAGACATTACCTCTCAAAATCACGGATATGCAGTGGATCCAGAGTCATTAACAAAAACGCGATTGAAAGTTACACATGTTGCACTTAATGATGGCACTGTTGAGGGGTTAAAACATTTAGATGTTCCTGCATTCACCGTTCAATATCATCCAGAGGCGTCACCTGGACCAGAGGACTCAAATCATTTGTTTGATCGTTTTATGGATTTAATGCAAGCCCATGTGAAAGGAGAGAAAGTCCATGCCTAAACGTCAAGATATCCAAACAATTCTCGTCATTGGATCAGGTCCAATCGTTATTGGACAAGCTGCTGAATTTGATTATGCTGGGACACAAGCGTGTTTATCATTAAAAGAAGAAGGATATCGAGTTATTTTAATTAACTCAAATCCAGCGACAATCATGACAGATACTGAGATTGCAGACAAAGTTTATATTGAACCAATCACATTGGAATTTGTCAGTCGTATTTTACGTAAAGAACGACCAGATGCACTTCTTCCAACTCTAGGTGGTCAAACCGGCTTAAATATGGCAATTGAGTTAGACGAATCTGGCATTCTTCAGGAATTGAACATTGAAATTTTAGGAACGAAATTAGAAGCGATTCACAAAGCTGAAGATCGAGATTTATTTAGAAGTTTGATGAATGAGTTAAACGAACCTGTACCCGAGAGTGACATTATCCACAACTTAGAGGAAGCCTATACATTTGTAAAACGCATAGGCTATCCAGTCATTGTGCGTCCAGCCTTCACGTTGGGTGGAACAGGCGGTGGGATTTGTCATAATGATGAAGAGTTGAATGAAACGGTGTTAAGTGGACTAAAATATAGTCCAGTCACTCAATGTTTATTGGAAAAATCAATTGCTGGATATAAGGAAATCGAATATGAAGTAATGAGAGATTCAAAGGATAATGCCATTGTAGTTTGTAACATGGAAAATTTCGATCCAGTAGGCATTCATACAGGAGATTCAATCGTTGTTGCACCAAGTCAAACATTATCCGACCGTGAATATCAAATGCTGCGTAATGTGTCGTTGAAAATTATAAGAGCATTAAAAATTGAAGGGGGATGTAATGTCCAACTGGCATTAGATCCTTATAGTTTTAACTATTACATTATCGAAGTTAATCCGCGAGTAAGTCGATCTTCGGCATTAGCTTCAAAAGCAACAGGCTATCCTATTGCAAAGCTTGCTGCAAAAATTGCAGTGGGACTCACATTAGATGAAGTGATGAATCCAGTTACAGGAAAAACCTATGCATGTTTTGAACCATCACTAGATTATGTGGTTACAAAGATCCCGCGCTGGCCTTTTGATAAATTTGAATCAGCAAAACGTAACCTAGGGACACAAATGAAAGCAACCGGAGAAGTCATGGCGATTGGGCGTACCTTCGAAGAATCGATTTTAAAGGCGATACGCTCTCTTGAAACGGGTCAATATCACTTGGATTTGAAAAATTCTGATGAGATGACAGACGTATGGATCGAAAAACGGATTCGACGTGCAGGAGATGAGCGACTTTTCTTTATTGGTGAAGCATTAAGAAGAGGCGTTAGCGTAAATACAATTCACGAATGGAGCCAAATTGATTTATTCTTCCTTCATAAGCTTCAAAATATCGTAAAGTTTGAAGAAATAACGGCCGCCCATCCATTCGATTTAGAAGTGACAAGAAAAGCAAAACGAATGGGGTTTGCCGATCGAACTTTAGCTAAACTATGGAATACAGATGAATTGGTCGTTTACAACTGGCGCAAAGAACAAAAATTAATCCCCGTTTATAAAATGGTTGATACATGTGCTGCGGAATTCGAATCAGAGACTCCTTATTTCTACGGGACATACGAAGATGAAAATGAATCGATAAAAACCGATAAAGAAAGTGTTATTGTTTTAGGTTCAGGTCCGATACGAATTGGACAAGGCGTTGAATTTGATTATGCAACGGTTCATTCTGTATGGGCAATAAAAGAGGCGGGATATGAAGCCATTATTATCAATAGCAATCCTGAAACGGTGTCTACAGATTTTTCAATCTCAGATAAGCTATATTTCGAACCATTAACGATTGAAGATGTCATGCACATTGTAGATTTAGAACAACCCAAAGGAGTGGTTGTTCAGTTTGGAGGACAAACAGCGATTAACCTAGCTTCCAAATTACAAGAACGTGGGGTTCAAATTTTAGGCACATCTTTAGAAGATTTAGATCGAGCGGAAAATCGAGATAAATTTGAGCGAGCTCTACATGAAATTGGCATTCCACAGCCTCTTGGTAAAACAGCCATATCAACAATTGAAGCAGTTGAAATTGGAAATGAAATTGGGTATCCGGTACTTGTTCGACCGTCCTATGTGTTAGGAGGACGTGCTATGGAAATTGTTTATAACCAAGAAGAACTTGCTCACTATATGGAGCATGCAGTTCAAGCAAGTCCGGAACATCCTGTACTCGTGGATAGTTATTTAACTGGAACGGAGATTGAGGTAGATGCAATTTCAGACGGGGTGAATGTATGTATTCCTGGAATCATGGAACACATTGAACGAGCAGGTGTTCATTCAGGTGATTCGATTGCTGTCTACCCACCTCAAAATTTAACCAACGATCAACTCGAAACACTGATTGATTATACGACTAGACTTGCAAGAGGATTAAATATTATTGGACTGTTAAACATTCAATACGTAATTTCCAAAGGAATCGTCTACGTGATTGAAGTAAACCCGAGATCAAGTCGTACCGTTCCATTTTTAAGTAAAATCACAAATATCCCGATGGCGAAAATCGCAACAAAAGTGATTTTAGGGGAATCGCTTCCGAGTCAAGGAATTAAAAATGGCATAGCACCATGCCCAAGAGGCGTATTTGTGAAAGTACCTGTATTTAGTTTTGCTAAACTACGTCGAGTTGATATTACTCTTGGCCCAGAAATGAAATCTACAGGAGAAGTTATGGGGAAAGATACGACACTCGAAAAGGCTCTTTTCAAAGGCTTAGTAGCAGCTGGCATGGAAATTAAAGATCACGGGTCAGTATTAATGACAGTGGCAAACAAAGATAAAGAAGAAGCAGTAGCACTTGCAAAAAGATTTGTATTAATTGGGTACCAAATATTAGCAACGAAAGGGACGGCAAAAGCATTAAAAGAAGCAGGTCTACCAGTCACAATTGTTAATAAAATTGGCGCAGAAGCAAATACATTGATTGATGTCATTCAAACAGGTCAAGCGCAGCTCGTCATTAACACTCTTACTAAAGGCAAGCAACCTGAACGAGATGGTTTTCGGATACGTCGAGACTCAGTTGAGAATGGCATCCCTTGCTTAACATCACTTGATACAGCAGAAGCAATGCTACGCGTCATTGAGTCCATGACCTTCCAAGCAGAAGAAATGCCTAAACAGGGGGTTATTGGATGATTCGACAAGAACGCATGCGTATTGTCAAACACCAAGAGATTGCTCACAATGTTTTTGAAATGAGGTTAAACGGCCAGCTTGTTCAAGAAATGAAAAGCCCTGGTCAATTTGTCCATATTCGCGTCTCAGATAGTTATGAGCCCTTACTGCGTAGACCCATTAGCATTGCTTCAATTGATGATGAATCGTTGGAATTCACCATTATTTATCGAGCAGAAGGACGAGGTACATCGTTACTAGCGCAAAAAAGAATGGGAGAAGAAGTAGACGTTCTTGGACCTCTTGGGAACGGGTTTCCTATTCATGAAGCATCTCCAGGCGAAACTGTTATTTTGGTTGGTGGCGGGATCGGTGTTCCGCCGTTATATGAACTTTCAAGAAGACTAATAGAAAAAGGGATAACCCCAATTCATATTTTAGGATTTCAAACGAAAGAAGTCGTTTTTTATGAAAATGAATTTCGTACTCTTGGTGAAACACATATAGTTACTGTAGATGGAACACAAGGACGTCAAGGGTTTGTGACAACCTTGTTAGCAGATATAAAACCAGATTTTTCAACTTACTACACATGTGGTCCGACGGCAATGCTAGTGGCGATGGAGAATATGTATCCTGACAGAAAAGGATTTTTATCGTTTGAAGAACGAATGGGGTGTGGCATTGGGGCATGTTTCGCATGCGTATGTAAAACGACAGAAAAAACGGAAGTCGATTATGTAAAAGTATGCTCCGATGGACCGGTATTTCCTGCTGGGGTGGTGCACATATGAATCGACTAGCAATAGAATTGCCAGGGTTATCATTAAAAAACCCGATCATGCCAGCTTCCGGATGCTTTGGGTTTGGAAAAGAATATGCCAAGCTATATGACCTTTCAACACTTGGTGCGATTATGATAAAAGCTACAACACTCGAAACGCGTTTAGGAAATCCAACTCCGCGAGTAGCTGAAACAGCAGCTGGCATGTTAAATGCAATCGGCCTTCAAAATCCTGGTTTAGAAAAGGTGATTTCTGAAGAACTTAAGTGGCTTGAGCATTACGATGTGCCAATTATAGCGAATGTAGCGGGTACATTAACGGAAGATTATGTAGAAGTTGCCAAGCACATTTCAAAATCTAAAAATGTCCAAGCACTAGAGTTAAATATTTCATGCCCAAACGTCAAATGTGGTGGGATTACCTTTGGTACAGATCCAGCAATCGCAGCTGAATTAACTGCTGCTGTAAAGAAAGTTTCTGAAGTACCTGTTTATGTTAAATTATCTCCCAACGTAACCGATATAGCTGAAATTGCTAGAGCGGTTGAAGCCGCAGGTGCAGATGGAATTACCATGATAAATACGCTCGTAGGGATGCGCTTAGATACTCGAACAGGAAAACCGGTAATCGCAAACGGCACTGGTGGATTATCTGGTCCGGCAGTAAAACCTGTAGCACTAAGAATGGTGTTTGAAGTAGCCAAGCAAGTATCGATTCCGATTATTGGAATGGGTGGGGTTGCAACAGTTGACGATGTGATTGACTTTATGTCCGCTGGAGCAAGTGCCGTAGCTGTGGGTACAGCAAACTTTGTGGATCCATTTGTTTGTCCCAATATTATTGAACAGTTACCTGAAAAATTAGATTGGTTAGGATTGAGCCATGTCTCTGAATTAATAGGGAGGAGCCATCGATGAATAATCAAACACCAATAATTGCACTAGATTTTGCAACGAAATCTGAGGTATTTCACTTTCTAAAGCCATTTAACGAGAAGTTATTTGTCAAAGTAGGGATGGAACTTTATTTTCAAGAAGGTCCTTCAATTGTCTACGATTTAAAAGAACGAGGACATGATGTGTTCTTAGATTTAAAACTACATGACATTCCAAATACCGTGAAAAGTGCTATGAAAGGTCTTGCCAGTCTTGGCGCAGATTTAGTAAATGTTCATGCAGCAGGTGGCATTCACATGATGGTAAGTGCTTTAGAGGGGTTAGAGGATGGAACACCAGCTGGTAAGACACGACCTTTAATCATTGGCGTGACACAACTCACGTCGACAAGTGAACGGCAAATGAGAGAAGAGCAAAATATACACTCTTCTTTACACGATTCTGTTCTGCACTATGCAGCGCTTTCAAAACAAGCAGGATTAGATGGCGTGGTCTGTTCCGTTTTAGAAGCAGCTTCCATTAAAAATAAATGTGGTCCAGAGTTCCTTCGAGTAACCCCAGGTATTCGATTGAACGAAAGGCAAGGTCACGATCAAATTCGAATCGCGACACCTGAAGTTGCGAGATTAGAAGGTTCTAGTCTCATTGTTGTCGGAAGAGCGATTACACAATCCATAAATGCAGTAGAAACTTATCACTTCGTGAAACAACAATGGGAGGGTTACGAATGAAAAATCAGCAACATGAAATTGCAACCGCATTATTATCCATTGGAGCTGTGGAATTACGTCCTCAAGACCCATTTACATGGACGTCTGGAATTAAATCACCCATTTATTGTGACAATCGCTTAACGATGTCGAGTCCACCAGTAAGAAAACAAATAGCAGAAGCATTAGCATTAAATATACAAGAGTTGTTCCCTAAAACGAATATCGTTGCAGGTACTGCAACTGCTGGAATTCCTCACGCTGCTTGGGTTAGTGACGTCCTCAATATGCCGATGGTCTATGTTCGTTCAAAAGCAAAAGAACATGGTCGTGGGAATCAAATTGAAGGCAAAATCGAAGTAGGTCAAAAAGTTGTTGTAGTGGAAGATTTGATTTCGACTGGTGGCAGCAGTATTGAAGCTGTTCGTGCTTTGGAACAAGAAGGTTGCGAAGTTTTAGGGGTAGTTTGCATCTTTACCTATAATTTAAATCAAGCTGATGAATTGTTTGAAGAAGCAGGAGTGCCATATACTAGCTTAACAAATTTTGATGCATTAGTAGAAGTGGCATCATACCAAAATTTAATCAGTGAAGAGGATAAGCCCCAACTAATCGAGTGGCATGAAAAACTTAAGCATGGACAACTATAAACAAGTTATTATTAAACTTGAATGTTGTTTACCGCACATTTGCGCTAGCCGCACGTTTCACAAGAGAGAACAGTTTTGAAAATCACATACTTCACTTATTGCATGTATCATTAATTCTACCATTCTGTTTTTTCGTTATTAAAATCAAGCTTA
>JBFGKX010000005.1:0-37346 GCA_041576455.1 Paenisporosarcina sp.
AATTTCAAAGAGTTTCTAAGTCAATACTTGCCAGCCCAACCTGGGAATATGGTTACGATGGATGGCGAATTAATGGGGCGTCATGATGGCTTAATGTATTACACGATTGGTCAAAGACATGGCTTAGGCATAGGTGGAGCGGGAGACCCATGGTTTGTACTTGGAAAAAATTTAGAAACCAATGAGTTACTAGTTGGTCAAAATATCCATCATGAAGCACTATTTTCAGATCAGTTGACTGCGGTGAATATGAGTTTCACCACAAATGAACCTAAAAATAAAACATTCTCATGTACAGCTAAATTTAGATATCGTCAAGAAGATGTACAAGTAGAAGTAGAGTTAACCCCTTCAAATGGAGCTATTATTACTTTTGCGGAACCTGTTCGCGCAATCACGCCTGGACAAGCAGTTGTCTTATATGATGGCGAAGTGTGTTTAGGTGGCGGAACCATTGACGAAGTGATGAAACACGGTAAAAAACTAACGTATGTTGGTTAAGAACAAGGAGCGAGAGCATGAATGAATTAGAACTTGGCATTGCAGCCATTCAAAATAAAGACTACGAACAGGCGGTCGTGCATTTTAATAACGCTATTGAAGAAGAACCCATGAATCCATTAGGGTATATTAATTTTGGAAACTTACTAGCACGTATGAATGAGACAGAACGTGCGGAACGTTTTTTCCAAAAAGCTATTACACTAGATGAGCATTCTGCAACTGCTTTTTATGGATTAGCGAACTTATATTACGAGCAAGAACGTTATGAAGAAGCGGCAAAGCTATATGAAAAAGCCATCCAAAATAACATCCAAGGTGCAGATGCTTACTTTATGTTAGGGAAATGTTTTGAACGTTTAGGAAATCCAAAACTGGCACTTCCATATTTACAACGTGCAGCTGAACTGGAACCAACAGATGTTCAAATTCGTTTATCCTATGGCATTGGATTAGCGGCCTTAGAAATGTTTTCAGAAGCAGAACCAGAATTCGTATATGTTATTCATGAAGACTTAAACAATGCAGATGCGCATTATAACTTAGGCGTGTTATACGCAGTATCTACAGACCGCATGAATGATGCTTTGTATCACTTGAAACAAGCATATACTTTACAACCAAATTTCGATCAAGCACGGTATGTGTACGATATGATTGCATTAAGACAATAACCATTGTAGGAGGCGACAGCTTTGTCTAACCAAATTGATTTATTTCACCAAGAAGTAAAATTCATTATCGGCAAACCTGTCGTCACTATTTTTCACAACTCCACTAACTTATTCTCCATAATAAAACTTAAAGTCAACGAAACCAATTTAGACTACGAAGAAAAAGAAATAATTGTTACAGGTTATTTCCCTCCACTCATGAATGAAGAAGCGTACCGGTTTACCGGCCTTGTGAAACAGCACCCAAAATATGGCACGCAGTTTCAAGTTGAGACCTTTGCAAAAGACGTGCCCGAAACGGAACAGGGCATCATCCATTATTTATCAAGTGATTTATTTCATGGAATTGGGCTTAAGACAGCCGAAACCATTGTGAAAAAACTTGGGAAAGACGCTATTCGTCTGATTTTAGACGACCCTGAAGCGCTGGATGCTGTGCCTAGGTTAGCAAAAGAGAAAAAAGAATCGATTCGCATAACACTCGAACAAAATCTAGGGTTAGATCGAGTGATGATACAGTTGAATGAATGGGGATTTGGACCTCAACTAGCGATGCGGATTTATCAAACATATCGTGAAGAAACCATTGAAGTTTTGATGAAAAATCCGTTTCGTCTGATTGAAGATGTAGAAGGAATCGGCTTCCATCGTGCGGATGAACTAGGTTCAAAACTAGGAATGACCGGAAAACACCCTGATCGAATTAAAGCTGCTATTTTTCATTTATTGAACGCTGCTTCTCTTAGTGATGGCCATGTTTACTTACCTGCCGAAAATATTTTGCCGAATGTTAAACAATTATTAGAGACTAGCCAGTTTGAAGAAATCCCATATGATGCAATATCTACCGCGAGTATTGAGTTGGTTGAAGAGGGGAAATTAGCTGGTGAAATGTCTCGGTTTTATTTGCCGTCCCTTTATTTTTCAGAAGTTGGGATTGCCTCGAAATTAGAAAAATTAATAGAAGAACAACAAGAGCGCACGGGATTTCCGACTTCCGAAATACGAAAAGCGTTAGGGGAGACAGAAGAGAGACTTGGTGTGTCTTATGCCCAAACACAAATTGCCGCAATTGAACTGGGCATGAATACGTCTGTCATGTTGCTTACAGGTGGTCCTGGTACTGGAAAAACGACAGTTGTTAGAGGTCTCGTTGAAGTCTATGCAGAATTACATGGTTTGACGCTCGATCCCAAAGAGTATGCAAAAAAACAAGAACCTTTTCCGATTATTTTGGCAGCCCCTACAGGTCGTGCAGCTAAACGCTTAAATGAATCTACTGGGCTTCCTGCCATGACCATTCATCGGTTACTTGGATTTTCAGGACAAGATAAAGAAGAAGAGACTGAAAAAGATATACAAGGAAAATTAATTATTATTGATGAGATGTCCATGGTTGATACATGGCTTGCTCATCAATTGCTAAAAGCAATACCTGAAGGGGCTCAAGTGATTTTCGTAGGTGACCAAGATCAATTGCCTCCAGTAGGTCCTGGACAAGTATTGAAGGACTTACTCGCATCCAATCGAATTCCAACGGTAGAATTGATGGATATTTACCGTCAATCCACCGGCTCGTCGATTATTGAACTTGCTCATCAAATGAAAAAAGGTCAAATGCCCACAAATTTAACCGACAAAACGTCAGATCGATCGTTTATTAAAGCTGGACCTGACCAGATTGCTAAAGTGGTTGAACAAGTGATTAAAAGTGCTTTAGCAAAAGGTCACACCATTAAAGAATTACAAGTTCTTGCACCCATGTATAAAGGGCCAGCAGGTATTGATGCACTCAATAAAATGATTCAGCAAATGGTCAACCCAAATGATACTGGCAAACGCAAAGAGCTTATATTTGGAGAGACTATCTACCGAATTGGGGACAAAGTATTACAGTTGGTCAATCAACCGGAAAGTCAAGTGTATAACGGTGATATGGGGGAAGTCATAAGTATTTCTAAAGCGAATGAAAATGTTGAAAAACAGGACATGATGATCGTTTCTTTCGAAGGGATTGAAGTTACCTATCAGCGTAATGACCTAGGTCAACTAACGCTTGCCTATTGTTGCTCTATTCACAAATCTCAGGGTAGCGAATTTCCAATCGTCATTATGCCAGTCGTTCGAAGTTACATGAAAATGCTGCGTAGAAATTTATTGTATACAGGCATTACTCGAGCAAAAAATTTCTTGATTCTTTGCGGGGATGCAGAAGTATTTAAGTTCGGCATTGAACGCAACGATGATTTGGCCCGTATGACTTCATTGAAAGAGCGATTAAGTAAAGAGGTAGTCCCTATTAAAGAATCAATTATTGAAGATAACTCTGACGTAGATCAAAGTGAATTAGAAGGAGAAGTGCCACTGACGGCGGAAAATCATTTAAAGATTCATCCGTTAGTCGGCATGAACGGAACGACTCCTTATGACTTTTTAGATAAACTGGCTGAATAACGAATCAATTAATGAAAAACACACGTCGCCATACTTAATTTGTATGTTTATGTGTGTTTTTTCTTTATCAATTTGGTATCTGTTTTCTCTTGAGAATTTCAATATGGATATTTATGTTAAAGTGAAGGGGTAATATGAAGCTTACTTGAATAACTAGAGAGATACGAGACCTATTTAAAAAACCAACAGAGGTGAAGCATGATCAAAGCAGTGATATTCGATTTTGACGGACTAATTATTGATACAGAAACAGTTTGGTATGAAGCGTACAAGGAGGCCTTACTTCAGTTTAAGGTAGACTTAACCATTGAACAGTTCGCCTTGGTTATCGGGACAGATGATGCTGTATTAGATCAATATATTTTAGACAATATTAAAGAGTCTTCTCTTATTCCGGAGATCAAAGAATTGGCGAAAATATTATTTGAAGAAAAAATTGGTCAGCCACTTTTGAGAGATGGAGTGGAAGATTATTTAATTGCAGCCAAAGAAGCAGAACTTAAAATTGGGTTGGCTTCCAGTTCGAAAAGATCATGGGTGGAATCGTATTTGACACAGCTTGGAATTATTTCTTATTTCGAAGTCATCAAAACGCGAGATGATGTCACAACAGTTAAACCTGACCCGGAACTGTATTTGCAAGCAATAAATGCATTAGGTGTTAGACCAGAAGAAGCAATCGCCTTTGAAGACTCATTAAACGGATTACAAGCGGCGAGGGCTGCAGGCGTAAAGTGTGTCATCTTCCCTAACCCGGTTACAAGTCATTTAGCTTTTAAAGATTACAGCTTAAGATTTTCATCAATGGCTGAACGGTCCTTACTTGATATTCTTACTGAGATAAATCAGCCGAATTAACTTCAAGACTTGAGTTATTTCATTCATATCATAAAAGAGAATTGACACAACTGAATTTGTTTCTTATAATTCTAAACAAATGAATGAACACGTTGATGGAGAAAGTACATATGTGAAGCTTGTAAAAGAAAGAGGTTCCTTGGCTGAAAGAACCTTCAAGTGGATATGATGGAAAGCTACTCCTGAGTGCAGCTAATCACTGCCGTGAGCCGCGTTAAGGCATAATCGAGAGACAGCAAATTCGTTTTGCTGTAACTAGGGTGGTACCGCGAATTGAAGCCTTCGTCCCTTTTTTAGGGATGAGGGCTTTTTCTATTGTCTACGTTTCAAGGACCAGCCCTTTCCTGTTGCGCCAGCAGGCTTCTCCACTCGCGAACGAAATTCCGAGTAGAGCTGATTAAGCGCTTAATGCTTGTAAATTTGAAGGAGGAATAATCATGAAAACAGCAGCACAAATTCGACGAATGTATTTAGATTTCTTTATTGAAAAAGGCCATGCTCTAGAACCGAGCGCACCACTCGTGCCAATTAATGATAACTCGTTACTTTGGATTAATAGTGGGGTCGCTACCTTAAAGAAATATTTTGATGGACGAGTAATACCCGAAAATCCACGCATCACAAATGCACAAAAATCAATCCGTACGAATGACATCGAGAATGTTGGGAAAACTGCTCGTCATCATACGTTTTTTGAGATGTTAGGGAACTTTTCAATAGGCGAATACTTCAAAAAAGAAGCGATTCACTGGGCATGGGAATTTTTAACTGACAAAAAATGGATGGGGTTTGACCCTGAATTATTATCAATAACGGTTCATCCTGAAGACGAAGAGGCATATGCAATTTGGCGTGACGAAATTGGGATTCCTGAAGAACGAATTATTCGTTTAGAAGGGAACTTCTGGGATATCGGTGAAGGTCCGAGTGGGCCGAACTCGGAAATTTTTTATGACCGTGGTGAGAGTTATGGAAATGACATAACCGATCCAGAAATGTATGCGGGTGGAGAAAATGATCGTTACTTAGAAATTTGGAACTTAGTTTTCTCAGAGTTCAACCACAATCCAGATCACACGTATACACCACTTCCTAAGCAAAACATTGATACGGGTATGGGGCTTGAACGTATGGCGTGTGTCGTACAAAACGTTCCTACAAACTTTGATACGGATTTATTTATGCCGATTATCAATAAAACACAAGAAGTCTCTGGTAAAGCATATGGAAACGATGTGGAGAATGACCTAGCATTTAAAATCATCGCAGATCACACACGTACAGTGGCTTTTGCTATAGGTGATGGTGCTTTGCCTTCAAATGAAGGTCGCGGCTATGTATTGCGTCGATTATTACGTCGTGCAGTTCGTTTTGGTAAAAACTTAGGAATTGATCGTCCATTCATGTACACGTTAGTGCCAATTATTGGGGATGTAATGAATGACTTTTATCCTGAAGTTACGGCAAAGAAAGAGTTTATTATGCGAGTTATCAAAAATGAAGAAGAGCGTTTCCATGAAACTTTACAAGATGGTCTTGGGATATTATCCACTGTTATTTCAACACAACGAGATGCAGGTTTAACAGTAATTCCTGGTAGTGATGCGTTCCGTTTGTATGATACGTATGGCTTCCCTGTAGAATTAACGGAAGAATATGCTCAAGAAGCAGGTATGACGGTTGATCATGAAGGATTTAAGGCTTCCCTTGAAGCACAACGAACTCGAGCTAGATCAGCTCGTAAAGATGTCGACTCGATGCAAATACAGTCTGAAGTTTTAGGGAATATTAAAGAATCTAGTACATTTATTGGCTACGACACGGTTGTTGCTTCTGCTAAGGTTTTAGTCATAATTAAAGATGGAGAAATAGTAAAACAAGCACAAGAAGGCGATGAAGTTAAAGTAGTTTTAAACCAAACTCCTTTCTATGCAGAAAGTGGTGGTCAAATTGCCGACCTCGGGAGCATTGAAAATGACTTATTCAAAGGGTTTGTTAAAGATGTTCAAAAAGCGCCAAATGGTCAAAATCTTCATACCATGGTTATTGAATCAGGAGAAATCATAACGGATGCTGAAGTCACTGCGATTGTCGACCAAACATTACGTAAATCAACAGTTAAAAATCATACAGCGACCCATTTATTACATCAAGCGTTAAAAGACTTATTAGGAACGCACGTAAATCAAGCTGGATCATATGTAGGACCTGACCGCTTACGATTTGACTTCTCTCATTTCGGTCAAGTAACGAAAGAAGAACTTGTAACAATTGAAAAACAAGTAAATGAGAAGATTTGGGAAGATATTCAAGTTGTAACTGGTTTCCACGGAATTGATGAAGCTAAACAAATGGGTGCAATGGCACTATTTGGTGAAAAGTATGGAAAAATTGTACGTGTAGTTTCCATTGATCAATATTCACTTGAACTATGTGGCGGCTGTCATGTATCGAACACTTCACAAATTGGATTCTTTAAAATTGTAAGTGAAAGTGGGATTGGTGCAGGTACACGTCGAATTGAAGCTGTGACTGGTAAAGCGGCATATCAGCTCGTGAAAGAAGAAGAGAGTATCTTAGAAGAAGCTTCAGCTGCGTTAAAAGCTAATCCAAAAGACTTGGTGGCTCGTGTTCAAGGGTTACAACAAGAATTACGTCAAGTACAACGTGATAATGAATCATTATCGGCGAAGATAGCAAATAGCCAAGCTTCATCAATTTTAGAGCAATCACTACAAATTGACGGTGTTACCGTTTTATCTGCACGTGTCCAAGTAAAAGATAATAACCAACTTCGTCAAATGATGGACGATTTAAAAACGAAGATGAATCATGCTGTTATCGTTCTTGGGGCAGCTGAAGATGATAAAGTGATGTTAATAGCTGGAGTCACAAATGACTTAAGTGGTGGGAAATATCATGCGGGCAATATTGTGAAGCATGTAGCAGAACAGTGTGATGGAAAAGGTGGCGGTCGCCCAGATATGGCAATGGCTGGCGCAAAAAATTCGTCTAAACTTGAAGGTGCTCTACAATCTGTGTATGATTATGTCAAATCCGTTTAATTAAAAGGTGAAATCGGTTATACTTAACAAGTAACGAAAATATGCTTGTACAAGATAATCAGATTCTACTCCGAAAGCGAGGTGCTGATCATGAGTTCATTTGACAAGACAATGAAGTTTAATTTCCCGGAAGAGTCTATGGAACAAGAAGTGAAGCAGGTAATGCTTCATGTTCATTCGGCGCTTGAAGAGAAAGGGTACAACCCAATCAATCAAATTGTCGGTTACTTACTTTCGGGTGATCCGGCATATATTCCTCGCCATCAGGATGCGCGAAACTTAATTCGTAAGCTTGAGCGTGATGAAATCTTAGAAGAACTTGTAAAGTTCTACATCAAGAAGAATAACGAGGCATAAGAAATGAGAGTAATGGGTTTAGATGTGGGCACGAAAACGGTGGGTGTGGCAATTAGTGACGCTTTCGGTTGGACAGCCCAAGGGATAGAAACCATCAAAATTGACGAAGCAAATGAAAAGTTTGGCATCGAACGAATTGCTGAATTAATGAAGTTGCATGAAGTATCTTCATTTGTCGTAGGGTATCCCAAAAATATGAACAACTCGATTGGTCCTCGTGCTGAAGCATCAGAACGCTATGCAGAATTATTACGTGGAACGTTTGAAAAACCCGTATTTTTATGGGATGAACGTTTAACAACTTCTGCAGCAGAGAAAATGCTGATTAGTGCAGACGTTAGTCGAAAGAAACGCAAAGAAGTCATCGATAAGATGGCAGCAGTCATGATTTTACAAGGCTATCTCGATAGTCAATCTATTAAGAGGTGATTACACATGGAACATGGACAACAAAACATTACAGTAGTTGATGACAACGGTAACGAACAATTATGTGAAATTTTATTTACATTTGAATCAGATGAATTTGAAAAATCATATGTACTTTACTACCCATTAGGTGCTGAAGAAGATGAGAATGAAGAAATTGAAATTCATGCATCTGCTTTCACTCCATCAGAAGACGGAAAAGATGGAGATCTTTTACCAATCGAGTCTGACGAAGAATGGGCAATGATTGAAGAAATGTTAAATACTTTCTTAGATGAAGAAGAAGAAGACGAAGAATAGGATTACATGTAAATAAGGCGGAATGATGAAAAATCATTCCGCCTTTTTCTTTTGACTTAAAATCTTGTATAATAAATGTCAGATAGAGGGGGGTAACCCGTGGAAAACAAAACAAAAAAAGACATCATGTTCAATCGTATGAAAGAAAAGAAAAATGAAGTGAAAATTGTTAGACGTATTGTTTTTATCATCGTCCTTATTATTTTAATAGGAGGTGGAACCGCTTTATTTAGTGGATATAAATACGTTAAAAGTGCATTGCAACCAGTGGACGAAAATTCGGAAGAAATCATACCAGTTAATGTCAAAATTGGCTCAAGTCTTGATTCAATCGCAGCACTACTTGAAGAAAATGGTATCATTCAAGATGCGCGAATCTTTAAGTATTATGCGAAGTTTAATAATGAATCAGATTTCCAAGCCGGTGAATACGGATTGACCAAATCTATGACACTAGATGAATTAATAGAAAGTTTAAAATCTGGTAAAATATATAGAGAGCCAGTATTTTCAATGACAATTCCTGAAGGTCGAACGCTGGAGCAAATTTCTTCTCGCATAGATGAGAAAACTTCATATAGTGAAAAAGAGTTCATGGACCTCGTAACGAATCCTGAATTCATTGACGAAATGATTGTCAAATATCCAACAATTTTAACTGAAGAAATTAAAGACGCAGATATTCGACATGCTTTGGAAGGTTATTTATTCCCTGCGACCTACTCATTTTATGAAGAAAATCCAACATTAGAATCAATTGTGATTGAAATGTTAAATATGAGTAAAAAGACACTTACCCCATATTTGGATTTTCTTGCTGAAGAGAACAAGTCTGTGCATTGGTTAGTAACATTTGCTTCATTATTGGAAGAAGAAGCGACAGCTACGACTGACCGTGAAATGATTGCTAGTGTTTTTAATAATCGCTTAGCAAAAACAATGCCTTTACAGACAGATCCGACTGTCCTTTATGCACTTGGAGAGCATAAAGATCGTGTATTATATGATGATTTAGAAGTCGATCATCCGTACAATACATATAAAATTCAAGGCTTACCGCCTGGACCAATTTCAAATCCAGGAGTTGCGTCGATTGAAGCTGTATTATACGCACCAGAATCTGATAATTTATATTTCTTAGCAGATAAAGAAGGCGTCAATCATTTTTCGAAAACCTATAAAGAACATTTAGCAAAAATTGAACAATATTTGCGATAATCTGGACAAGATTGTTGCAGAAAGGAGGGAAGGCTATCGCTTTCCTTCTTTTTTTATGATAAGATGGGGTGTAATTTTTGTGCGCTAAAGGGGTTAATTTAGACATGAGGACTTCACAATCCTACATTACTTCACATATTAAAAACCGTTCAGATTTCTTAATGGATATGGAACAATTTGCAAACGAACAACACATTCCAATTATGGAGTTAGTTGCGCTTGAATCATTATTGCAGTTTCTTCGATTACAACAACCGAAATCAATTTTAGAGATTGGGTCTGCTATTGGCTATTCAGCGATTCGAATGGCCTTAACTTTACCTAATGTTGAGCTGACTACGATTGAAAAAGATGAAACACGCTTTCAACTAGCCGTTAAGTTTTTAGAGCAAGCTAAAATGACAAATCAGATTCAATTATTACATGGTGATGCGCTAGAAGTTGATCTACATCACTTAAAGCTTGACCAGTACGATGCGCTTTTTATTGATGCTGCTAAAGGTCAATATCAACGGTTTTTCGATATGTATTCACCACTCGTTCCAAGCGGTGGTGTTATTTATTGTGATAACATGCTCATGCATGGTTTTACAGAGATTGATTTAAACGAGGTCCCACGAAGAAAACGGACAATGGTTCGGAACTTACAACAGTTTACAAAATGGTTAATGACTCATGAACAGTATGAAACAACATTCCTACCAATTGGTGATGGAATTACGATTAGTATAAAGAGGTGACACCCATGAAAAAACCGGAATTACTTGTCACACCGCAATCTGTCACTCATTTATCGCAATTAATTGCTGCCGGAGCAGACGCTTTTTTAGTTGGGGAACAACAATTTGGCTTGCGCTTAGCAGGTGAATTCACAATAAAAGATATCGAAAAATCAGTTCATCTTGCTCATGCTGCAAATAAGAAGTTATATGTGGCAATGAATGCCCTATTTCATAATGACCGCGTTGAGTTGTTGCGCCCTTACATGGAAAAATTAGCGTCTTTTGGCGTCGATGGAATTACGTTTGGTGATCCAGCAGTTGTGATGGCTAAACGTGAAGCTGGTCTTGATATTCCACTTCATTGGAATACAGAAATGACCGCAACCAATTGGTTTACAGCAAACTATTGGGGCAAACGTGGTTCAAACCGTGCAGTGCTAGCAAGAGAGTTAAGCCTGGATGAAGTAATTGAAATTAAAGAGCATGCTGAAGTTGCGATTGAAGTTCAAATTCATGGGATGACGTGCATGTTTCAATCTAAGCGTGCCCTTCTTGGGAATTACTTCTTGTATCAAGAAAAAGCAATGGAAGTAGAGAATCGTCAATTCAACAAAAATATGTTCTTACATGATAAAGAGCGAAAAAATAAATACCCAATTTACGAGGATGCAAATGGTACGCATATATTTAGTCCTAATGATATGTGCATGATAGATGAATTACAGGAGTTAATTGAGGCTGGTATCGATTCCTGTAAGATTGATGGGATTTTGCAAGAACCTACGTATGTAACAAAAGTAACAAGCCTTTATCGCCAAGCAATTGATGCAATTGTTGAATCTCCTAAGAATTACGAACTTGTAAAAGCCGATTTATTAATGGAAATTGAAGAAATTCAACCGGAGCTTCGACCGCTCGATACCGGATTCTTCTTCAAAGAGACCGTGTATTAAGGAAGGAGTGAAATTACATGGCATTGCAGCAATACGACCGAATTAGTAAAATTATTGATGGCAAACGTGTCATTGTTAAAAAGCCAGAACTTCTTGCTCCTGCTGGAGATTTAGAAAAATTAAAAGTGGCTGTTCATTATGGAGCAGATGCTGTTTTTATCGGTGGGCGTGAATTTGGATTGCGCTCGAATGCAGGAAATTTTTCAATTGATGAAATGAGAGAAGCAGTTGAGTTTGCAAAAGACTATGATGCAAAAATTTATGTGACAACGAATATTTTTGCGCATAATGAGAATATGAACGGTTTAGCAGTGTATTTAAAAGATATTGAATCCGCTGGTATTACAGGGATTATTGTTGCAGACCCACTGATTATCGAAACGTGCCGAACTGAAGCGCCGAAGCTTGAGATTCACTTAAGCACACAGCAATCCTTATCGAACTGGAAAGCAGTTCAATATTGGAAGGATGAAGGGCTTCACAGAGTCGTTCTCGCTCGAGAAACGAGTGGAGATGAAATACAAGAAATGAAAGAAAAAGTGGATATTGAAATTGAAGCTTTTATTCATGGGGCAATGTGTATTGCCTATAGTGGCCGTTGTACATTATCGAATCATATGACTGCCCGTGACTCCAACCGTGGAGGTTGTTGTCAATCTTGTCGCTGGGACTACGACTTATATGAAGTGAAGGATGGCGAAGAAAATGCCTTGTTTCATGACGAGGATGTCCCTTTTGCCATGAGCCCCAAAGACTTAAAATTGGTTGAATCGATTCCACGCATGATTGAACTAGGAATTGACTCGTTGAAGATAGAAGGTCGTATGAAGTCTATTCACTACGTAGCGACGGTTGTAAGTGTTTACCGAAAAGTAATTGATGCTTATTGTGCAGATCCAGAAAACTTTATCATCAAACGTGAATGGTTAGAAGAATTAGAAAAATGTGCAAACCGCGATACAGCTACGGCATTCTTTGAAGGTGAACCGACATTTGAAGAACAAATGTATGGGGTTCACGGAAGGAAAACGTCAACGGACTTTATTGGTCTAGTGTTAGATTACAATGAAGAAACAAAAATGGTTACGTTACAACAACGAAATTACTTTACTGCTGGAGATGAAGTGGAATTCTTTGGGCCAGACATTGAAAATTTCCGGATGACCATTACGAAATTATGGGATGAAAAAGGGAATGAGTTGGATGTAGCACGCCATCCGCTACAAGTAGTTCAGTTTATATCAGACATCCCAGTTCGTGCAAAAAACATGATGAGAAAGGAAATTTTACGATGACATTTAAACGCCCGTTAGTTATAGGGATTGCTGGAGGCTCTGGTTCGGGAAAAACGAGTGTTACTAAGGCAATTTATGACGTATTTAAAGAAAAAGCAGTTGTAGTAATCGAACAAGATTACTATTATAAAGATCAAAGTCATTTAAAATTTGAAGATCGATTGGCTACAAATTATGATCATCCATTAGCGTTCGACAATGATTTGTTAATCGATCATCTTCATCAACTGTTGAATCGTCAAGTGATTGAAAAACCAGTGTATGATTATGAGATTCATACACGCTCTCCCGAAAAAATCACCATTGAACCTCAAGACGTGATCATTGTAGAAGGTATTTTAGTACTAGAAGATGAGCGTTTACGAGAGTTAATGGATATTAAACTATTTGTCGACACGGATTCAGACTTACGAATCATTCGTCGAATTTTAAGAGATATTAATGAGCGTGGTCGTTCAATTGAATCAGTTGTTGAACAATACCTTTCGGTAGTTCGTCCCATGCATAATCAATTTATTGAGCCTACGAAACGATATGCAGATATTATAATTCCTGAAGGTGGACAAAACCAAGTTGCCATTGACTTAATGGTTACAAAAATTAAAACAATTCTTGAATCTGATATCATTGTGTAATATGATTGTGGAGGACTGACAATATTATCTAAATATTATGTCGCATATTTAGAATCAGCGAGGCATAGTATTTTTTATGAGCTTGCAAGTAGTTGAAGGAGTGAAATACATTGTCAACAGAAAAACAATACCCAATGACCGGTGCTGGAAAGCAGAAATTAGCCGATGAATTAGAGTTTTTAAAAACGGTCAAACGTAAAGAAGTTGTTGAACGAATCAAAGTAGCACGAAGCTTCGGTGACTTATCTGAGAACTCAGAGTACGATTCAGCGAAAGAAGACCAAGCATTCGTCGAAGGACGAATCTCAACTTTAGAATCTATGATTCGCAATGCGGTCATTATTTCAGAAGACGAGGAAAACAATGATATCGTTTCTCTAGGTAAAACGGTTTCATTTATTGAAATTCCAGACGGTGAAGAAGAAACTTATACCATTGTTGGTTCAGCAGAAGCAGATCCAATGGAGGGTTTAATTTCGAACGATTCACCAATCGCTAAAAGTTTAATTGGCCGTTCAGTTGGAGACCAAGTAAAAGTTTTAACTCCTGGCGGCGAAATGGACGTCAAGATTACTTCAATTAACTAAATTTCAGCAAACGATACCACTCTCGAATAGAGAGTGGTCAGATTGTAGACAAGAGGGGTTCGGAATGGTTACATTCCGAACCCCTCTTTACTTTTTCTTCGATATGAAGCGATTTCTCTTTGTCGCAGACCTTTCCCAAGGTCATTATGTATACTGTTTTTGGGACTTGCTATGTCCAGTTGGCAAGTTTTTTAAAATTCATGGCAGCGAAAGTAAGCATCGCCTGCATCGACAATTTTTAAGTCCCCTTAACGTTGTCCAACGCATGCCATGCTTTTCTTTTGCATCTGCGAATACACGCTCAATTGTTTCTTTATGCTTCGCTTCGCATAAATGGGTTTTACATCTTCAAGGTGTCAAAGATGATCAACTTCTTCAAGAGATGACTGCTACATATGAATTGAGCAAAATATCGAAGGTATATTGAATGAATGCTAATTTAATTAAGATAACAGGATTAATGGTTGGTCGACCTACTTCTGAATACATATCTTCTACCAATTCAAAAATAAAAGAGAAATAAGCGCAGACTCAATTTTGCGGACAAGGTGATTCACGGGTACAAGTTGGTCTTAAGCAAACATTTTAATTTGGTCTCGTTGAATGGAATACTATTTTGAAAGCATTATAGTCACCTCAAGCAATCATTTTAAAATGGAAAGTAAATTAGAGCCACTCCCGCGGAAAAACGGATGGTGAAAGCCCCGCAGACCTTTAGGTCGAGGAGGTTGAGGCGTTCGTCCGCAGGAAATGGCTCTGATTCCCAATGATTCGTCATTCTTTAAGTTTAAATGAAAAAAACTGTAGGCAAACTCAAAATTTATGAGTTTGTCTACAGTCTGACCACTCTCGAATTGAGAGTGGTTTTTTGTCGTGAAAATAATAAAATCAATTGTAAAAAGTTCATACTTAGTTCAATTTTCTTCATTAATTTTCTTGAGTAGGATAAGATGAATGTAAAGTGATTGGAAGTCGAAGGAGTTGAAGATATGTCTACAAGAAATAAGTATCCCATGACCGCTGCAGGGAAACAGAAACTAATGTCTGAACTCGAGTACTTAATCTCGGTAAAGCGTAAGGAAGTTGTAGCACGTATCAAAGTCGCTCGATGCTTCGGTGTGCTATCGGATAACCCTGATTACGACACGGCAAAAGAAGACCAAGCATTCGTTGAAGGGCGTATTTTAACTTTAGAAACAATGATTCAAAATGCGATTGTGATTGAAGAAGACGAACAAAACAACAATATCGTAGCTCTTGGGAAAACGGTTTCTTTTATTGAAATTCCTAATGGGGAAGAAGAATCCTATACAATTGTTGGATCAGCAGAAGCAGACCCATTAGAAGGGCTAATTTCGAATGATTCACCAATCGCCAAGAGTATAATTGGTCGGGGTGTTGGAGAGCAAGTGAAAGTAGTAACTCCCGGTGGTGACATGGACGTCCAAATTGTTTCCATAAACTAATGTAAAATACACCCCATTCTCGTGTTGGAGCAAAGTAGCATCATACATCAGCTGCATTCAAGCTAATGGAACATGCGATTGGAACATTTCGTGAACAGGCTCGTCTAATCTATCATGACCACTTATGATAGTATGCATATAAAAAGGGGGAGTTCGTATATGACAAACAGAGATCGTCGATATACTAAAAGTAATAGTCGCATGAATAAACCAAATCGAATGAACACCATATTAAATATCCTGATAGGGATCGTGGTTGTACTCATTATTTTTACGGCTGGATTAATTTTTATTAAAAAAGATGACACACAAAACATAAATGAAAATCTACCTTCAGAGGCATTACATTCTGAAGATGAGTCAGAATTAACTGATGAGACGGTGGCATCTTCAGAAGAAGAGCAAATTGATTCAGAAGAGATAGAACCAGAAGAAGAAAATACCGAAGCTACAGAACAAAATGCTGTTACAAGTGACGAATCAATAAATGATAATTCTACCTCGGGTGGTACAGTATCTTCTGCCCCATCAGATGATCCACTTGTGTCTGAAAGTATTGTCAACACTTCCTGGAAACCGATCGGCACGTCGCAAACAGGTCAGCATACATCGGTATATAAAGAAGGACATATAGACTGGGACGAAAAAGTAAAGGCTCTCTCATATACAACTGGTTTATCTTCGGACAACATGATTGTGTGGAGAATTGAAAATGGAGGAAGTCCTCAACAATCAATAGGGGTTGTTTCGTCCAATAACAAAGAAGAAAAATATCGTGTGTATTTAAAATGGATAGACGGTGAAGGATGGAAACCAGAAAAAATGGAAACTTTAAAAACATTGAACGGCGCCTATTGACTTTCGGCGCCGCTTTTATTATTTTTAGGGAAGTGTTTTTACAGAAAAGAGGCTGAATTTAAATGAAAATAGCAGTTATAGGTGCGATGGAACAAGAAGTAGAGGAATTACGATTAGCGATTGAAAATCCACAAACAGTTGTCATTGCGAATAGTGAATATACTGAAGGTACTTATGCAGGTCACGATGTTGTTTTATTGAAGAGTGGAATTGGTAAGGTAAACGCAGCCATGTCTACATCTATTTTACTACATCATTTTAAACCTGATGCAGTGATTAATACCGGCTCAGCTGGCGGTTATGATGCAGAACTCGAAGTGGGGGCAGTCGTTATTTCTGATGAAGTGCGTCACCATGATGTGGATGTAACGGCATTTGGTTATGAAATGGGACAAGTTCCACAACTTCCTGCAGCTTTCACTTCCGATGGAAAACTACGTCAACTTGCGGAAGATGCTGTGAAAGAGATAGGCGAACATCAATTTGCGATAGGTCTTATTGCAACGGGAGATTCATTTATGAGCGACCCAGTTCGCGTGGAAAACGTGCGATCACACTTTCCTCAGATGAAAGCGGTAGAAATGGAAGCAGCTGCTGTTGCGCAAGTATGTCACCAATTTGAAGTGCCGTTTGTTGTCATCCGAGCTTTGTCAGACATAGCTGGAAAAGAATCCTCTATGAGTTTTGAAGAGTTCTTACCGACAGCTGCAAAACATTCAACACAAATTGTTTTACACGTAATTAGTAAATTTTAAGCCTAAGGCATGTTAAAATGAATTATGATGATTCGAGGCTCTTTCGATATCTAATGAATCGAGAGAGTTTTTTTCATGTTTAAACAATTGATAAAGTTTAACCAAAGCGCGCTTTTCAATTCGTGAAACATAACTCCTAGAAATATTTAGTTGCTTAGCAATTTGTTTTTGTGTCATGGGTTCAAAATTGTGTAATCCATACCGGCGTTCAATTATTTCAATCTCACGTTTTTCTAGTTGTTCTAAATGTCGGTAGAGACGTGCCATTTGTTCTTTTTGTTCCAAGGTATGCTGGGCGGTTTGTTCGTCTGTTTGGAGTAAGTCTGTAATTTGGAGTGAATGACCATCTTTGTCAGTCCCAATGGGTTCATAAAGTGATACATCCTTTTGTACTTTTTTCTGGGATCTCAAATGCATGAGGATTTCATTTTCAATACAGCGAGCTGCGTATGTGGCGAGCCGTGTTTTCTTATCGGGGGTGTAACTTGCGACAGCTTTCATTAACCCAATAGTGCCAATTGAGATGAAGTCATCCAGCTGTTCATGTTTCGGATGAAATTTTTTTACGATGTGTGCAACAAGTCTCATATTGCGTTCTATCAATTCGTGCTTGGCTTCTTCTTCGCCCGCTAAGCAACGCTGCACATAAATGGCTTCTTCTTCTTTTGAAAGGGGTTTTCGGAATGCCTGACCTTTTAAGTACCCTATAACAGCAGGGATTTCAATCCATAATTGCAAGACAGCAGACAGTAAACCACTCATGATGTATTGCACCTCCATGTCGTCTTTTGTCATTATATGTTTACGAAATGAAGTCCATGAAAAAAACGACCACAAAATGCGGTCGTTACACTTTTTTCAATGTAAATGTACTGATCATTAAAATAGCCAGAATGGGCACTAAGAACATATAGAAGACTGGTGCTAGTACAGACAACCCAAAATAAGAAAGCGTTAAGATTGTTCCAGCGGCAGTTATAGGCAATCCAGTAAAGTACCCGGTTGATTCCATAATATTAAAACGTGCTAAGCGAAAAGCTCCACAGGAAATATAAATAATGGCGATAATCATTCCAACCGTACCAAATTGATACAAGTCAACCATGTAAATAAGAATGGCAGGTGCGACACCAAATGAGATTATATCACTCATGGAATCAAGTTGTTTCCCAAGTTCTGATTCTTGGCCTAATTTACGTGCAACCATTCCGTCGAAACGGTCTAATAAGGCTGCGATAAATATAAATAAAACGCTATAGCTATATGATTCGTTTAATGTGGTCATGATGGCAGCACCACCAAAAGATAAATTGCCAATGGTAATCATGTTAGCAGCATTAGCTTTCATCTTTTTGATTGTGTGATCCGCTCGTTCAATAAATAACAATGCACGGCACTCCTTTAAGTGTAAAGTATTAGTTCATTATACTGCTAACAGCAAAAAAAAGGTAGAACATATTTTGAAAGGTGGGATAAAGTGAAACAAAAAATATATCAATCACTAATTGAATTGACAAATGGAAAGTGGTCTTCATTGGCCATTCAAAAGTTCGCAAAGTCTAAAATGAGCCGAAAAGTGATCCCTTCGTATATTCGTACATACCGGATCAAAATGGAAGAGGTCTCTCAATCTGTTGACATGTTTCCGACCTTACACGATTTTTTTATTCGGAATATAAATTCCGTACACAGACCAATCGTAACTGGAGATTTAATCGCTAGTAGTCCTGTAGATGCAAAAGTAGAATCAGTTGGCTCAATAACTTCTACAGGCACATTTACCGTTAAAGAAAAATCCTATACAGTGACAGATCTCTTAGGAAATGCTGAACAAGCGTACCGTTATATAGGGGGGACTTATTTAGTATTTTATTTAAGTCCTGCAGATTATCACCGTATTCATAGTCCAGTTAATGGCCATGTGAAAAAGCAATTGACTCTTGGAGAAAAATCGTATCCAGTGAATCAATCAGGCTTAATGTATGGGAAAGCACCGATTAGTGGTAATTATCGTCAAATTACACATTTAGTATGCTCGAATTTAAAAAATTGTGCAGTGATTAGTGTGGGCGCCATGTTTGTGAATTCGATTCAAATGACGAATACCTCAAGAGACTGGATAAAGGGCGAAGAAATTGGCTATTTCACATTTGGTTCAACGGTTGTTTTGTTATTTGAAAAAGATGCATTTCAAGTGGATTCATCGATAACTCCTGGCAGTCGTGTGCGAATGGGTGAGAAAATTGGGAGTATGTTATAATCAATATTGAAAAAAGGTTGAACGGAGTGTGTCACGTTGTACAAAAAATTTTTACCAAACGAATTCGTGAAAAGCGTATTCGACATTTCACCTGAACAATTAATGGACAAAGGAATTCGTGGCATTATTACGGATTTGGATAATACTCTAGTTGAATGGGATCGGCCAGAAGCAACACCGAAATTAGTGAACTGGCTAAAGAGTATGAAAGATGCAGGAATTCAAGTCACGATTGTATCTAATAACAATGAGTTACGTGTGAAGTCGTTTGCAGACCCATTAGGGATTCCATTTATCTATAAAGCGCGTAAACCAATGGGCAAAGCTTTCCGAAAAGCTTTAAATATTATGGATGTAAAACGTGGAGAAGTTGTGGTCATAGGCGATCAACTCTTAACTGATGTAGTAGGTGGCAATCATAATAAACTACATACCATTTTAGTTTTGCCTGTCGCAAAATCGGATGGTTTTTTCACTCGTTTCAATCGAATGATTGAACGCAGAATTTTTAAAGCACTAAAAAGAAGAGGTTATGTAACTTGGGAGGAAGAAGTTTGACAACTATACCAACATGTATCGGATGCGGTACTCAAATACAAACAAATGATTCAACAGCACCTGGCTTTGCGCCACAATCGTCACTTGAAAAAGAAAACATCATCTGTCAACGATGTTTTCGTTTGAAAAATTATAATGAATTGCAACCTGTTTCTTTAACAGATGATGATTTTTTGCGTATTTTAAATGGTCTAGGAAATGAACAAGGCCTGATTGTAAAAATCGTTGATATTTTTGATTTTAATGGCAGTTGGTTACCTGGTCTACATCGTTTTGTCGGTAACAATCCAATTTTGTTAGTAGCAAATAAAGTGGATTTGCTTCCTAAGTCAGTCAAAAAGCACCGTGTGATTCAGTGGCTTCAACAAGAAGCTAAAAAATTAGGCTTGAAACCAGTTGATGTTATGTTAGTTAGTGCTCATAAAGGGACAGGAATGGTCGAAGCTATGGAAGCAATTGACCGTCTACGTAATGGTCAAAATGCATATGTAGTGGGTTGTACGAATGTAGGAAAATCAACATTTATAAATCGCATTATTAAGCAAGTGACTGGAGAAAAAGAAGTAATCACAACATCGCACTTTCCAGGAACCACACTTGATTTAATTGAAATCCCATTAGATGACGACCAATCTTTATATGATACGCCAGGAATTATCAATCACCATCAAATGGCGCATTATTTAAATTCATCTGAACTCAAATGGATCACACCTAAAAATGAGATTAAACCAAAAATTTTCCAATTAAATCCAAAACAAACATTATTTTTAGGTGGTTTAGCTCGATTTGATTTTATTCAAGGTGAACGTGCTTCCTTTACCGTGCATATTTCGAATGATTTAAATATCCATCGGACGAAGCTTGAAAATGCAGATGGCTTATATGCGGAGCATTTAGGAACCATGTTAGCACCTCCATCTATTGAATATAAAGACCAGTTCCCAGAGCTTGTTCGACACGAGTTTTCAATTAAAAATGGCAAGACGGATATTGTCTTTTCAGGTTTAGGGTGGATTACGGTGAATCAACCAAATGTAGTCATTGCTGCATATGCACCAAAAGGGGTAGAAATTCAAATCCGTCCATCGCTAATATAGGAGGCTGACACTTGTGAAAAAATGGTACGCTGTGATTGGGGATCCGATCTCTCATTCGATGTCACCAACAATGCATAGTCAATGGTTCAACGAATTGTCCATTGACGCAACTTACATTCCAATCCATGTCAAAAAAGAAAACTTAGCAAGTGCTGTACTGTCATTGAAAAGGTTAGGAGCAAGTGGTTGGAATGTTACCATCCCTCATAAAGAAGCGATCTTGCCATTATTGGATTCGATAGACGCTACAGCGCAAGTCATGGGCGCTGTCAATACGGTTGTTGTAGAATCAGACGGTACATTAACGGGATATAATACGGACGGTATCGGATTTGTCAATTCACTTGAAGAGGCCATGGGAGATGTTCCTAAAGAACTTTCCATCTTACTAATTGGTGCTGGTGGAGCTGCAAGAGGCATTGCCTTTGCATTGAAATCACAAGGATACTCAAATATTTCATGCGCTAACCGGACTCTTTCAAATGCAGTCAGGTTAATTGAGGATATTCAAGGAGTTCGTCCGTTATCATTGGCACAAGCAGAATCTGAAATGGCTACTTTTCAAATTATTATTCAAACAACCTCTGCGGGCATGAAAACGTCCCAAGTGGCAAAGCCATTGGGACTTAAAAATGTAACAACTTCAGCAATTGTTGCGGATATTGTGTATAATCCATTATTGACGCCTTTTTTGGCTGAAGCAAAAGATCGAGGAGCACGTTGTTTAAATGGCGTGGGAATGTTTGTACATCAAGGAGCATTTTCATTTCAAAAGTGGACAAATCGCAAACCTGATACGAAGCAAACGATAGAGCAAGTCGAACAAATACTAGGAGGTCCACATGTTAACAGGTAAACAAAAACGTTTTTTACGAAGTGAAGCACATCATTTATCGCCCATCTTTCAAGTAGGTAAAGGCGGAGTAAATGAACATATGGTTAAACAAATTGCAGAAGCTTTAGAAGTTCGTGAACTAATCAAAATTAGCATTTTGCAAAACTGTGAAGATGATAAGCAAGAAGTTGCCGAACATTTAGCTAAAGGTACAAAAGCTGAACTTGTTCAATTAATTGGGTTAACGGTCGTTTTATATAAACCGTCTAAAAACAATAAAAAAATTGTATTGCCAACAAAAGGCTAAAGATGAAACGAGTGTGCATTTTTGGTGGAACTTTTAATCCCCCTCATATTGGACATTTAATTATGGCAAATGAAGTGTATCATGCACTACACTTTGATGAACTCCGCTTTATGCCAAATGCACAGCCACCTCATAAAGAAGCAAAACAATTAGCCACTGGTCAACAGAGACTTCAAATGTTACAGCTGGCAACTGAACCATTTCCATATTTTCAAGTAGAATCATTGGAAATTACCCGTGGTGGTCGGTCATTTACAGTTGACACGATGAGGGAATTGCAACAGCGCGAGCCACAAACACAGTTCAGTTTTTTAATTGGTGCGGATATGATCGGCTATTTACCTGAGTGGAGTAGAATTGATGAACTTGTGGAAATAGTGCAATTAGTTGGAGTCCAACGACCAGGGTATGGCGATGATACGAAATATCCGGTCACTATGATTGATGCTCCGTTAATCGATTTATCATCAACAATGTTACGAACGCGTTTAAATCATGGAAAAGATGTTTCCTTGCTAATCCCTGAGAGTGTTCAAACGTTTATTCGTCAGGAGGGATTGTATGAATAGAGAAGATTTGCTCAATGCTATACGTACAAGAATGCCAGAGAAACGGTATGTGCATACTATAGGAGTAATGGAAACAGCAATTCGTTTAGCGAGCGTGTATGGGGTTTCTGAAAAAGAAGCTGAAATATCCGCAATTTTACATGATGTTGTTAAATTTGCAGATCGACAATGGTTAAAAGAAATGATTATTGTCCAAAATCTGGAGCCAACATTATTACAGTTTCATCATGAGTTGTGGCATGGTCCGGTAGGTTCATACATCGCTCAAACAGAGTTTGGTGTGAACAATCAAGATGTTTTAAATGCGATTTCTTTTCACACAACTGGTCGAAAAGGTATGTCTAAACTGGAGAAAATTATTTATTGTGCAGACATGATTGAACCGAATCGAACAACGCCAGGAGTTGAAATTTTAAGATTACAGGATGAAGCGGGCCTAGATGAACTTATGAAGGCTTGTATCAAACGCTCAATAGAATTTTTAATTCAAAAAAATCAACCGGTATATCCGGATTCCATTCATTGTTATAATGATTTGGTTACACGAAAGGAAAATGAATGAATGACAGTTCCAACTTTATTAGAAATTGCTTATAAAGCAGCAGATGACAAACGTGCAGAAGATATTATTGTATTAAACATGAAAGGGGTATCTCTACTCGCAGATTATTTCATCATTTGTCATGCGAATTCTGACCGTCAAGTGCAAGCCATTGCAAAAGAAATGGCAGAACAAGCAGGAGTATCAGGTTATGATGTGAAACGCTTGGAAGGGTATGACGCAGCTCGTTGGGTATTAGTAGATATGGGGGATGTTGTTGCTCACGTATTCCATAAAGATGAACGTTCATTTTATAATCTGGAAAGACTATGGGGAGATGCTCCATTTATTGAAGTAGACTTAGAAGCGTAATGTCTAGTTATAAAGAATTTGCACACATCTACGATGCATTAATGACAGATATTCCTTATGATAAGTATGTGCAAAAGGTAATTTCTAGTGTAAATGATGTGCAAGGGAAATCATTATTAGACATTGGTTGTGGAACTGGAGTCCTGTCTGCAAAATTTGCAGAACAGGGTTTTCTTGTTCAAGCAATTGATTTATCTGAGGAAATGTTAGCAATTGCATCGGACCGCTTTCAAAAAGGCGGATATAACATTCCTTTATTTCATACATCTATGACTGATTTATCTGGTTTTCATGATATACATGTAGCGATCCTGTCCATTGATTCAATGAATTATCTGGAAGAGGATGAGGAAGTTCTTCAAACGTTGCATGGTATTTATCAGTCACTAACTCCAGGTGGCCAGCTATTCTTTGATGTTCATTCCGTTTATAAAATGGATGAGTTGTTTTTAGACGGTCCATTTACGTATGAAGATGAACAAGTTGCATATATTTGGCATACGGAACAAGGTGAGCAACCGCATTCGGTTTACCATGATTTAACATTCTTTATGAAAAACAGCAATGGTTCCTATAACCGTTTTGAAGAAAGTCATTATCAACGTTCTTATGACGTTGAAACCTATCTTGCATTCTTAAAACAAGTTGGATTTACTAATGTCAAGGTATCGGCAGACTGGACCGATGAATCTCCAAATAGGCATAGTGAACGCATTTTTTTTCGGGCTGTAAAATAATACATGAAATTTAAATAAAAAACTTTCCAATTGAGAGCAATTCCTTTATATTATGGTTAACTCCATAAGAATTGCTCCTTGTAGGAAAGGATGACCCTATCTGAAACTTACATGGTTAAAGAAACAATCAGACAAACTCATGATTTTTGGTGTAGCCCTCATTTTGATTGTAGTGTTTGTTAAACCTTTTTCCCACAAACCAACCCCCGAACTTACCGGTAAGATTGAAACGATTGAAGATGCCATAACAATTCCTCTCCCACTCGAAACTCACATGAAAACAAATCAACTAGAATCCCCAAGTAAACCAAACAAACCCGAAGTTGTCGTAGTCGATGTAAAAGGACAAGTTAAGACGCCTGGAGTTTATACATTACCAGTAGGCAGTCGTATACTCGATGCAGTTCAAATTGCAGGTGGGCTACTACCATCTGCGGATGATCAAACATTGAACCTAGCAACGAAATTATTGGATGAAATGGTAATTTATGTTTCATATATTGGAGAGACGAATGTACCTGTAATGATTTCCAATAAGCAAGAGTTATCTGATCCCACATCTATACTTGTTAACATCAATACAGCAGATGAAACTAAATTAATGTCCCTTCCTGGAATTGGTCCATCTAAGGCTAAAGCAATAGTGACCTATCGAGAAGAAAACGGTCTGTTTAAAACCATTGAAGACATTAAAGAAGTAAGTGGGATTGGGTTGCAAACATTTGACAAGCTAAAAGACGATATTTCGGTAAATGAAAACTACTAATCCATTGACGGATGAAATGTGTTCCTACTAAACTAGAATAGAAATTACCGTCAGGGGGCATTCCTATGGAGCGAATTACATGGAATCAATTCTTTATGGCTCAAAGCCATTTATTAGCGTTGAGAAGCACTTGTACAAGGTTAGCGGTAGGTGCAACAATTGTTCGTGAAAAACGAATCATGGCAGGTGGATACAATGGTTCAATCTCAGGTGGTGACCATTGCATTGACCAAGGTTGTTACGTGGTGGATCATCATTGTGTTCGAACAGTGCATGCTGAAATGAATGCCTTACTTCAATGTTCAAAATATGGCATCTCGACAAATGGGGCAGATTTATACGTCACTCATTTCCCTTGTTTACCTTGCGCAAAATCAATCATTCAAGCAGGAATCAAACGGTTATATTATGCAAAAGACTACAAAAACAATGAATTTGCGATTCACTTATTCGAGCAAGCGAAGATTGAAGTAGTCCATGTTGCGTTCGATGAGCGAAAAATTGATTTTTTAAGTAATCAAAAGATCACCTTGTATTTAGAAATGCTTCAAAAGCTGAAAGAAAGTGGCGTGTCTGCAGAAGAATTGGCTTCCTATGAAGCGCAGGTGAATGAATTATTTGGCAAAAGCATTGGAACCAACGTTTAATCTATCTTTCAATTGCAGCAATCCTATCAACATGTGCTGCAATCTCATCAGTTGAAATTCTATTTATCCATCTACTAATTGTGAGTCTATTTTTTCGAATGAACTTCCATAACCTGTTTATCATGGGATATGTCGTGATTGCCATTTTATTCTTTGTTCGTGTAGAAGATAAGCTATTTTTTGCAATTCAACCTAATCAGCAGGAGTCCGTCTACACGTGGACTTCTACTTATTCGATTAAAGGATCAAAACTGAGAGGTTTTGCTTGGTCTGAGAATAGCCAAAAATGGTTTATTACATACACTTTTAGTTCGAATGAAGAAAAGAGTTTGTTTGAACAACAGTCATTATCTGGTATTACGTTTAAAATAAGTGGCAGGGTAGAAGAAATTCCAAAGCCTGCTCATGATTACGCCTTTAATTTGCAAACGTATTTGAATAGTCATGGAGCAGTAGGAATGGTTTCGGCGACATCTTATGAAGAAATATCAGAGTCGAGTCATTTTATTCATTGGATTGCGAGTAGACGATTAAAGATGGAAAAGCACATCAATTCTCACTTTCCACCATCCCTTCAAGCTGAAGCAAAAGCGTTAATTCTCGGGCTACGAGATGATATGGACCCGAATCTGACTCGAGCTTATCAAACCCTAGGAATTACTCATTTATTTGCGATATCCGGGTTGCATGTGGGTTTATTATCTTTTATTTTTTATCAGTTTATGCTACGGCTATATATACGAAAAGAATTTGCTCTTGGATGTTTGTTACTAGCTTTGCCACTATACGCATGTTTAGTCGGCGGTACACCATCGGTTTGGCGAGCTGTTAGTGTTGTTGAAATCGTATTGCTTTCAAATTTTCTTAAAAGAAGGGTAGCCATTGAAGACGCATATGCCTGTAGTATCCTCCTGTTTTTGTTTTACCAACCTGGGCTTATCCTTCAAATTAGCTTCCAATTATCATATGTAGCAGCAGGAACGCTGATTTATTCTGCGCCTTTTTTAAAAACACAGACAAATCTTTTCAAACAGTCGTTTTGGATTACCTTTCTATGCCAAATTGCGGTTAGTCCCTTACTCTTATATCACTTTTTTGAAATTTCTCTTTCTTCTTTTTTCATCAATTTATTGTTTGTTCCACTTTTTTCGTTTATTATTTTACCGATTAATTTAATGTTATTTCTCCTTTCTTTTCTTCTACCATTCTTCTCAGACATTTTATTTAGCATCTACGAGCCCTTGAGATTCTTTCTTACGTCGTGTACTTTACAAATAGCATCTTTTCCGTATCAGATGTGGAATCCTGGAAAACTTTCAAACTGGCAAATTGTCATCGTACTCACAGGAGTGGTGTGTACATTTCTAGTGTTAGAAATGAAACACCCCTTGAGAATATTACTTTTCACACTAGGATTGCCAGTTTTGCTGATTCAAGCAACTCCATATTTGAATCCAGCACTTGAAATTACATTCCTAAATGTTGGGCAAGGCGATGCTACACTTATTGAACTTCCTTATAGACAAGGGGTCATATTAATTGATGCAGGTGGGTCCATGAGGTTTAACCAACCTGAATGGAAGCAATCAGGAAAGCCATTTGAAATTGGACGGGAAATCATTGTACCTTTTTTAAAAGGTAGAGGAATTCAGCGCATTGATGTATTTATTTGGACACATGCTGATAGTGATCATGTGGAAGGAGCAGAAGAAATTCTTGAAGAAGTGAAAGTGAATGAAATACATGTAACCCCTGGTGCAATTGAGGAGCCAACACTTTATCAAGCGCGACAAGTAGCATTATCGAATTCGATACTCATTAAAGAGCGAATGTCAGGACACAGTTGGCAAGTAGGGGAAACAAAATTTCTATATGTTTCTCCTGGAGATACAGATTATGAAGGAAACGACGATTCCCTTGTTTTATACATGAAAAATCATCTGTTTACTGCCTTATTCACAGGGGATTTAGAGAAAAAAGGAGAAGCATCTCTACTGAAAGTGTATGAGGGATTAAGAAAGATTACAGTTCTTAAAGGCGGGCATCATGGCAGCAAAACTTCTAGTACAGAGGCATTTGTCAAACAACTTGAACCTAAACTCACGATTTTCTCTGCTGGAAAAAACAATCGATATGGTCATCCACATCAAGAAGTAGTGGATCGGTTTAAAGAGTTGGGTTTGTCAACGTTAACAACTGCGAATGTCGGATCCATTCACGTTCGTTATCATAAAGAAGAAATGACGATTGAAAGCACATGGGGAAAAAACAAAATAAAAAGAGACCTATCACAATGAGAAGTCTCTTTTTTATTGCTTATTTTGTAATGATGTCAATTACAGTCGCAATGGTGAAAATCGCTGCAAAGAAAACAAATGATACAACGAATCCAACACCCGAGTCAACCACGTCGTTACGTCTGGTTTGGACATTCTTTTCAAATTCGTTCATTGCTACCCCTCCTAATTCAAATTAATTATAAGGGATTACCTTGAAAAAATCCATAAACAACAAGTTTTTCTCATTGATTTCAAATGAAAGACACATTTTGTTCAAACACCCGAGTGTTTTCATTTCATGTATAATGGAAATGAACGTGTACTAAAGGAGGTTTGTCATGTTCTCAAGCATATGGAAAAAGATACAACAAGGTAATTTTAGTCCAGTGTATCTATTAATTGGTACAGAGCACTACTTTTTCGATGAAACAATTCGCCGGATGAAAGAATCGCTTCATCAAGATGGTGAAACGGACGTTCTTCTATTCGATTTGGATGAAGTACCAATTCAACAAGTGATAGAAGAAGCAGATACCATACCATTTTTCACTGACCGGAAATTAATCATTGCTAAAAATGCCTCTTTCTTAAAAGCTACAGAAAAAGGAAAGGAAAAAATTGAGCATGATTTAAAGGCATTGGAAAGTTGGGTTCATCATCCTTCCGAAACTGCCATTACGGTTTTCATTGCCCCCTATGAAAAATTAGATGAACGAAAAAAAATCACCAAATTAATGAAAGAAAAGGCACTGCTAATAGAAGCGAAACCACTAGAGGGTAAAGATTTATTTGTTTGGGTACAATCAGTTGTTGCGAACGAGAAGAAAACAATGACAGATGGAGCCATCACTCATTTAATTAATACTGTCGGACAAGATTTAGTTCTTCTTCAATCAGAGATCCATAAAATGGCAACTTATGTTGGGGAAGATGTGGAAATTTCTAAAGAGATTGTTGAACTTTTAATGACTCGAACTTTAGAACAAGATGCGTTTCAACTTCTTAACGCATATTTACGTGGAGACACGACGACAGCTTTATCAGTTTACCACGATCTATTAAGACAAAAAGAAGAACCTATTATGTTAACTGCACTGCTAGCCTCTCAAATTAGGCTAATGTCAAATGTGCGCTACCTACAGAAAAAGGGGTATCATGCACAAGCGATTGCAAAACAATTAAAAGTGAATCCGTACCGCGTAAAATTAATTGTGGATAGCAGGCAACAAGTTGGAGAAGAAAGGTTATTAGAAGTTTTACATAGGCTTTCAAATGCAGATTACCAATTAAAAACGAGTGGTGGTCGACGTGAACGAATTTTAGAATTATTTTTAATGAATCGACTATAAATAGTGTGAAAAGAACCGCTGACTCAGCGGCAAGTGTCCTAATTTGAACCCTTAAATTAATGCAAATTCGGACCGACCTGCATTCATGACAATTAAAATCATTAATAAACAAAGAAAGACTGAATTCGAATTTCGAATTCAGTCTTTCGTAGTATTATGCTTTTTTCATTAACTGAGCTTTTTTACGAGCCGCAGTGTTTTTATGAAGTAATCCTTTAGAAGCTGCTTTATCTACTTGCTTGATTGCAGTTTGTAAAAGTTCTTTTGCGTTTTCTTCGTTGTTAAGAGAAGCAGTTTCAGCTTTCTTAACTGCTGTACGCATTTGAGACTTCGTGTGAGAGTTTTGTGCGTTAGCAGAAGCATTCGTTTTTACACGTTTGATTGCAGATTTAATGTTTGGCATATCTTTCACCTCCTAAATAAGGTCCGAGATACATAGATTCTCGAGTTTCAGCATTGCGCAAAAAAGAGCGCTTATCGCTTTAAGTATTAGATTAAAATTCTCAATACAACAAGCATCATTTTAACAAACCAAAAGTTAAATTGCAATAGATTCACGCAAAGAATATTTACTTGACACCTTGGGCAAACTTTTCTTGAGGTGATTTATGTGGAAATAAGAAATTTAATGCGCACAGATTTGGTCGATGAAGCAAACGAAGTCGTTCAACATCGAACAGAAAAAGAAAAAAATAAGCTGTATGAAACGCCCGGAATTCAAATAAACGAAGAGCGAAAAGGGCGAGTTCATATTACGCATATCGAAACAGATGAAGCAGGTGCAAAGAGCATCGGGAAAAAACAAGGGACTTATATTACTTTAACTGTACCTACGCTCACAGCGGAAGACAATGAAGGTTTTCAGGAATTACAACAACAATTTATTTCTTCAATGCAAAAAATTCACGCACAACTAAATTTATCTTCTAAAACAAAAGTTTGTGTCATTGGATTAGGAAATCGAACCATTACGCCAGATGCAATTGGCCCATTAGCTATCGATCGTTTTCATGAAGAGATGTTTACTTTGCCATTTGAATTTGGGCAAGTTGTATTTTATGCCCCTGGTGTCACCGGACAAACAGGACTAGAGACAGGTGAATTTGTCAAAGCCATTGCTGAATATGTTCAACCAGATTTAATTTTAGTTATTGATGCATTGGCGGCTCGTAATCAAGATCGATTATGTAAAACGCTACAAATTACCAATACCGGTATTCACCCAGGGTCAGGAGTAGGGAATGCCCGCAAAGAAATTTCTTATGAGTCTCTTGGCATACCAGTCACAGCAATTGGTGTCCCAATGGTCGTTGACGCTCCAGTGCTAGTTGTAGAAGCCATTGAAACTGTATTTAAAGTGATTTCCAATAAAATTGGGGAAACAAATAAACCATCTTCAGCCCTTTCTGTAGGGCCTTGGTTACAAACCACGGATGCACCCATTGACGTGGAAGCCATTAAACCAATTTTTGGAGAATGGGCTGGGTGGTCTTCTGATGAGATTCGAGCCCTTTTACAAGAAGTATTGCCACCACAACATCAACAATTATTTGTTACACCTAAAGAAACGGATGCTTGGGTGTTGAGGCATGCCGAATTAATCCAAACAAGTGTTGTAAAATGGTTACAAGATGATGTGTTTAGTTCTATCTCTCATTAACCCCTCATAAATTTTAGGAGGAGGGGTGAAGAATGCGCAAAACACTACAAAAGGTCATGAGTTTCTATCTTTTTTTATTTCTAATGCCAATTTTAATAATTAAACTCCCCATGCTTGCTTTTGATGCCACTGCTACAGAACAAGTTGAAACGAGTCCAGTTGCTTATGCAGCACATATGTCTAAAGAAATCCCTGATGATCAAACGAAAGAAGTGACCATTGGCAACTCAGAAAAACCTATCCAAATATTACTGTACTATACACACTCAGAGGAAGCTTACCATCCTGTGGTAGAAAAATCACTTGGAATAAAAGCAGTGAATTACCATCCCTCGAAAAATATAATGGATGCAAGTGCACTCATCACCCAACATTTTCAACTAAATGGAGCAACAGTTGATGTTTTGCACTATGACAATATGAAACAACTAAAAGCAACCGGCCATAAAATGCATCAAGCTTATACTGCCATACGACCTGTTTTAGTTAAACAATTAGCCTTAAAAGATTATGATGTTGTGCTTGATCTACATCGAGATTCGCTGAAACGGAATCAAACGACAATTACTTCTAATGGCATTTCCTATGCTCGATTATCATTTGTCGTCGGTGCTGAAAACCCAAACTATAAATTAAATCAAGCATTTGCTGAAGCTGTATCCGCAAAAGTAAATCAAATGATGCCTACGATCTCTAGAGGAGTAATTCCAAAATCAGGTGATAATGTAGATGGAGTTTATAACCAAGACTTGTCAAGTCACTCATTACTCGTAGAATTAGGCGGGATTGAAAATACGGAAGAAGAGATAAATCGGACAATTGCAATCCTTACAAAAGCCATTACCACCGTCTTTGGAAATACAAATGCAACCTAACATTGAAGAAAAGCGTGTTCACTGCTATAATTTTAAGTAGTTTAATTAGGAGTGGACATCGCATGAATCGAGAAGAACGTATGAAACGCCAACAGAATATAAGAAATTTTTCTATTATCGCACATATTGATCACGGCAAATCAACATTAGCCGATCGAATTTTAGAGCAAACAAAGGCATTGACATCAAGAGAAATGAAAGCACAACTTCTCGATTCAATGGATTTAGAACGTGAACGTGGAATTACCATTAAGTTAAACGCTGTACAGCTTAACTACCGTGCCAAAGATGGGGAAGATTATACATTTCATTTAATTGACACACCAGGTCACGTCGATTTCACATACGAAGTATCTAGAAGTTTAGCTGCTTGTGAAGGAGCCATTTTAGTTGTAGATGCCGCTCAAGGAATCGAAGCACAAACATTGGCTAATGTATATTTAGCACTAGACAATGAGTTGGAAATTTTACCGGTCATTAATAAGATCGATTTGCCTGCTGCAGACCCCGAACGTGTACGTGGCGAAATTGAAGAAGTGATTGGTCTTGATGCTTCAGAAGCAGTTCTTGCATCTGCAAAAGCTGGAATTGGGATAGAAGAAATTCTTGAGCAAATCGTTGAAAAAGTACCTGCACCAACAGGAGATCCTGAAGCACCATTGAAAGCACTAATTTTCGATTCACTTTACGATCCTTACCGTGGAGTGGTCGCTTATATTCGTGTCATGGAAGGGACAATTCGTCCTGGACAAAAAATCAAAATGATGGCTACTGGCAAAGAGTTTGAAGTTGTGGAAGCGGGTGTATTTACACCTAAAGCTACACTTCGAGATGAACTGACTGTCGGCGATGTTGGTTTTTTAACGGCAGCAATTAAAAATGTTGGAGATACTCGCGTGGGAGATACAATTACGAGTGCCGAAAATCCTGCGACTGAATCGTTACCAGGTTACCGTCGTTTAAATCCAATGGTTTATTGTGGGTTATACCCGATTGATACATCAAAATACAATGATTTACGTGATGCTCTTGAAAAACTTGAACTAAATGACGCTGCACTTCAATTTGAGCCTGAGTCATCTCAAGCGCTTGGATTTGGTTATCGTTGTGGATTCTTGGGACTTCTTCACATGGAGATCATTCAAGAGCGTTTAGAACGCGAATTTAACATCGATTTAATCACAACTGCACCAAGTGTTATTTATGACGTCCATATGACAGATGGCCAACTTAAAAAAGTGGACAACCCATCCATGATGCCGGACCCACAAAAAGTGGATCGCATTGAAGAACCTTATGTGAAAGCAACGATTATGGTGCCCAATGATTACGTTGGAGTTGTCATGGAGCTTTGTCAAAAGAAACGTGGGAATTTCTTAAATATGGATTACATTGATAAAACGCGTGTCAGTATTATTTATGAAGTACCGCTTTCTGAAGTGGTTTACGATTTCTTTGATCAACTAAAATCAGGGACTAAAGGATATGCTTCATTTGATTATGAATTAATCGGATACAAAACGTCTAAACTTGTGAAAATGGATATTTTATTAAATGCTGAACAAGTTGATGCACTGAGCTTTATCGTGCATAATGATTTTGCCTATGAACGTGGGAAAATTATTGTTGAGAAATTAAAGAAATTGATTCCAAGACAACAATTTGAAGTCCCGATTCAAGCAGCGATTGGACAAAAAATTGTAGCTCGTTCAACGATAAGTGCAATTCGTAAAAACGTTCTAGCCAAATGTTATGGTGGAGATATTTCACGTAAGCGTAAACTGTTAGACAAGCAAAAAGAAGGTAAAAAACGAATGAAACAAGTCGGTTCGGTTGAAGTGCCTCAAGAGGCATTCATGGCAGTTCTAAAAATGGATGAAGATTGATCGAAAATATAGTTGAAGAAAAGGGGGCTACTTGTTGGCCCTCTTTTTTCTATAAGAAAGTAGGAAAGACCATGATTAGAGGAGTTTACATACACATTCCTTTTTGTCATCAAATCTGTCATTATTGTGACTTCAATAAAGTGTTCTTTAAAAATCAGCCTGTAGATGAATACATTGAAATGCTAGGATTGGAAATGAAGATGTTTGTTGACAAACATGAAAATGACTTACATATCGAAACGGTATTCTTAGGTGGTGGGACACCCACTGCGCTTAGTGCAACACAACTGCAACGTTTGATGGATCTTGTCAAACATCATTTACCACTCATACATCTACAAGAATTTACTTCTGAAGCGAATCCAGACGAATTAACTCAAGAAAAGTTAGAAGTCATGTTGAACAATGGAATCAATCGATTAAGTCTAGGTGTTCAAAGTTTTGATGAAGACATTTTAAGTCGATTGGGAAGAACGCATTCGAATGAACATGTTTATAAAACCATTCAAATGTCAAAGGATGTTGGTTTCACAAACATCAGCATTGATTTAATGTATGGCTTGCCAGGACAGACGATGGCCCAATGGAAAGACTCATTAGCCAAAGCATTGGATTTAAATCTTCCTCACTACTCTGCCTATTCATTAATCGTAGAACCGAAAACCATCTTTTATAATCTGATGACAAAAGGGAAATTAATCTTACCGGGTGAAGACTTAGAGGCAGACATGTACGACGTGTTAATGACTGAAATGAATGGTAAGGGAATAAAACAATACGAAATCAGTAATTTTTCAAAGCCGGGTTTCCACTCAATTCATAATCACTTATATTGGGATAATGCCTCATACGCTGGTTTTGGAGCAGGTGCCCATGGGTATGTAAGTGGACAACGGTATGCAAACATGGGTCCAATTAAAAAATATATGGAAACAGTTGAATTAGGAGAATTCCCTAAAAACTCTACTCACCAAGTTACTAAGAAAGAACAAATGGAAGAGGAAATGTTTTTAGGCCTTCGCAAAGTAACAGGAGTCAGTAAGCAACATTTCATAGAGAAATTTGGGGTCTCCTTAGAAAAGGTCTATGAACAAGTGCTTTCAGAGCATACGGGTAAAGGGTCGATGTGTCACACAGAGAGTTCAGTTGCTTTAACTAGAAAAGGCAGATTTATTGGAAATGAAGTGTTTCAATCTTTTTTACTGGATTAAGCTATCGAATTCGTTGACTTTCATCAGTGAATTTGATAATTTATGTATGAGTATTAGCACTCGCAAGTGATGAGTGCTAACAGAGGTGATGAATTTGTTAACAAATCGACAATTGCTCATTCTACAAGTAACAGTTGATGACTTTATTCAAACTGCTCAGCCAGTAGGTTCAAGACAACTTTCTAAAAAAGATGAAGTTCCTTTTAGTCCTGCAACGATTCGAAATGAAATGGCTGATTTAGAAGAGATGGGTTATTTAGAAAAAACGCATACGTCGTCAGGTCGCATTCCTTCTGAAAAAGGATATCGATTTTATGTTGACCATTTACTTACGCCTCAACTTGCTACATCAGATGATATGCAGCAAATTCAATCCGTTTTTCAAGAGCGATTGAATGAAACGGAACAAATTATCCAAAAAACGGCGATGATTTTATCCGATTTAACAAGTTATACATCGATTTTACTTGGACCCGATGTGCGTAAACATCGTGTCAAAAGATTTTCGATCGTACCTTTAACTACTGATTCAGCAGTCGCGATTATTATCACTGATTCTGGTCATGTAGAAAATCGGTTGTTCCAATTGCCGCAAGGTCTCACTGCATCTGATATTGAGAAAATGGTAAATATTTTAAATGAACAGCTGACCGGAGTTTACTTACATGAACTTCAACGTGTTCTCGAAAAAGAAACGGCCGCTTTATTAAAACAACATATTGGACGTTACGGTGAACTCATGTCTTCATTTGGGGTGGCAATGTCAAATCCTCAAGAAGAGAAAGTATTCTATGGCGGCAAATCCAAATTGCTTCATCATCCCGAATTCAACGATTTGCATAAAGCACGTGGTTTAATTACGATGATGGATCAAGCAAATCAAATTTCAACGTTGTTTTCACCGAACCAAGCGGGGATTCATATTCGCATTGGTTCTGAAAATACCCTTTTGGAAATGGAAGCTTGTAGTGTTATTACAGCATCTTATACCATAGGGGAAGAACAAATGGGCTCAATTGCAATCATTGGCCCAACAAGAATGGATTATCGACGAGTCATCACTTTGCTAGATGTGATGAGTGGCGATTTGTCTCGTGAACTCACACGGATTTTGCGTGGTTCATGATCAAGAAGGAGGAAATCAGCGTGTCTCAGACTGAAGAAAAAGAAACTCTTGAAAACACAGAAAATCGATCAACTGTTCAACTTTCTGAAGAGCAAGATGAATTAGAAGTAGAGCAATCAGGTCAAGAAGCAGAAAATGAAGAACCTAATGAACTTCAAGTTCTTCAAAACCAATTAGACGAAGAAACGAACCGTCATTTACGTTTGCGAGCAGATTATGAGAACTTTAAACGTCGAGCGCATTTAGATCGTGAAGCTGCGGATAAATATAAAGCACAAAGCTTGCTTTCAAATTTGTTGCCAGTATTGGATAACTTTGAGAGAGCGATGCAAACTGAATCAGTTTCAGAAGAATCCCAATCTCTTCGCAAAGGTCTAGAAATGGTCTACAAAACACTTGTTGAGGCAACCGAAAAAGAGGGTTTACAAGTAATTGAAGCAGAGGGTGTAGCATTTGATCCAAATATACACCAAGCTGTTATGACTGAAACTGATGATTCAAAAGAACCAGGGACGGTATTACAAGAGCTTCAAAAAGGCTATAAGTACAAAGATCGTGTACTAAGACCTTCGATGGTAAAAGTGAACGAATAAAAATTTAAGTTTCATACAAATAGGAGGAAATATAGAATGAGTAAAATTATTGGTATTGATTTAGGAACAACAAATTCATGTGTAGCGATTCTTGAAGGTGGAGAGCCAAAAGTAATTCCAAATCCAGAAGGTAACCGCACAACACCATCTGTCGTAGCATTTAAAAATGGCGAGCGTCAAGTAGGGGAAGTAGCGAAGCGTCAATCTATAACTAACCCAAATACGATTCAATCTGTTAAACGTCATATGGGAACGGATCATAAAATAAAAGTTGATGATAAAGAATATACACCTCAAGAAGTATCAGCAATGATTCTTCAATATCTAAAAGGTTACGCTGAAGATTATTTAGGCGAAAAAGTAACTAAAGCAGTAATCACTGTGCCAGCATACTTTAACGATGCAGAACGTCAAGCAACTAAAGATGCAGGTCGCATCGCAGGTCTTGAAGTTGAACGTATTATTAATGAACCAACAGCTGCAGCACTAGCATATGGTTTGGATAAAAAAGATGAAGACCAAACCATCTTAGTCTATGACCTTGGTGG
>JBFGKX010000006.1:0-35119 GCA_041576455.1 Paenisporosarcina sp.
AAACGAAAAATCAATAGTTAACTCTAGTTTGCGTACTAAATATTAAAACGTCAGCATCTCTTAGTGACTATCATTATTTGATGGGTTTCTCAGAAGTTTAACTCAAAAAACTCTATCCAATATTCAAATTAAAAGTTGACTGCTATCGAGGGTGACCCACTCCACGGTAAGCATCCATTAGAAGTGAAAAATAACCAATACTATTAATCCATTTCAATTTTAACAGCTCTGGAAAACATTGCTGTTGAAGTTAATTCTAATAAACATTGTCCTTAATTAGAGCTCCCTTTAATAAAATTACAACTAAATTTCAGTGAATTACAATTAAACCGATGATAATTACAACTAAATTTTAAAAGATACAACTAAATCTATAATAATTACAACTAAACTGATATCAATGTTAAACAGGACAGTTGACTTCCACTGCAACTCACTTTTAAAGTCAGAAGCGTCCCCTAAAATCAATTTTTTCCTTTAACAGATCTATTAGACAAAAAAAACTGTAGGCAAGCCCGAAAAACTTCGAGATTGTCTACAGTCTGAGTCATCATCCGAAAATGATTGTTTTTCTCATATTAGTATTGATTTTCAGGTTTTGGGTCAATTACTTCTGAGTCACGAGAAATTAAAACTTTTTTCAAAGAAGACATAACGAAATGTCCAGTCATTCCTAAAATAACCATATAGCCAACCACAGTTACGATTCCAAAAGTCATGAGAATTCCCCTTTCTAGTAGCCTATTTATTCAATAAGTACTAGTATACATTATTTAAAAGAATTCTTGAAGACTTAAATTATGGAAGAGTTTTATCTATCTTTAAAATGCCCAATTTCCATTTCGGAAGATTGCTTCTTTAGAACCGTCTTCTAGAATGCCATCAATATCCATTTGGTCAGATCCTATCATGAAGTCAACATGTGTGATGCTTTGGTTTAATCCATTTTCTTTCAATTCATCTTGTGACATTTTTTTACCACCTTCTAAACAGAAGGCATAGGCGCTACCAATAGCTAAATGATTAGAAGCATTTTCATCATATAACGTATTGTAGAAAAGTAGACCGGAATCAGATATAGGTGAATGGTGAGGAACTAAAGCAACTTCACCTAAATATTTTGCACCCTCATCTGTATCAACTAATTGTTGTAAAACATCTTGTCCTTCAGCGGCTTCAACATGTACAATGCGACCTTTTTCAAACGTGATCTTGAAATCGTCTATGATATTTCCGCCATAGCTCAATGGTTTTGAACTCGAAACAACACCATCAACTCCCGTTTTCAAAGGGACTGTAAATACCTCTTCAGTGGGCATGTTCGCCATAAATGCTTCGCCTTTTTCATTTACACTGCCAGCACCACACCATAAATGTCCTTTTGGCAGTTCAATCGTAAGGTCAGTTCCTGGAGCCGTGTAGTGCAATTTTTTATATTTCTTTTCGTTTAAGTAATCAACTTTTTCGTGAAGTGTGTCATTGTGTTTTGACCATGCTTCAATTGGAGCTTCAACATCGGCTCGCACCGCTTTGAAGATGGCTTCCCATAAAGCAGAAACTTGCTCTTCTTGTGCAATTTCTGGAAATACTTTAGCTGCCCATGATTTTGAAGGTGCTGCTATGACTGTCCAGCTGATTTTATCAGATTGAACATATTGACGGTATTTTGATAAAGCCGTTCCAGCTGCTTTTTGAGATGCAGCAATGCGTGAAGAATCAATTCCTTTTAAAAGATCGGGACTGGAGGAAATGACACTCATAAACGCTGCCCCTTGCTCTGCTAATAATTCACGTTCTTGTACTTTCCAGGCAGGATATTCTTCAAACGATTCGCTAGGTGCAAGTTCAAAACGTGTACGTGTGATTACATCGTCAATCCAGTCGACATGAACTTGTTTTGCGCCTACTTCATAAGCAGTTTTTGTCAATAAACGAACAAACTCAGGATTATCAATGGATGCAGAAATATACAAACTTTGCCCCGGTTGAATATTTACTCCAACTTTAACTGCTAACTCAGCATATTTTGTTAACTTTTCATTAAAAGATGTCATTATGTATTCTCCTTTTTCGTACAGTCTGACTCTATAGTAGCAATGTTCGGAGGCGTAAATCAATTCTAAAATTCGAGAGACGAAAGAATTAATTAATTCCCTGCAATTCCGAGCGCAGAAAATTATTTCACCAAAGATTTTTGCAAAAGTGTTGTCACTGCCTAGCGGTGCAGAAAGTTTTACATTTTAAATGAGTTTCACCATTGAAATCATTTACTATTCAAGTTGAGGGGATTTACCCTAATAGAGCTGCTAAATAAAAAATATCTAAAAACAGGAAAAAGTTGTGATACGCCCATTTACTATGCATGAAAGTCAATTACTTAATTCGATATATAGATTGATGTAACAGAAAGATAAGTAATCGAGATAGTGCTAAAAATGGATGGAATAGTGAAACGGTTTCTTAATTTTCAGTTTAATAGGTAATTGATGAACACCGTTGCACTATAAAGCGGTGTTTTTTTTTAATATTCTAACGTTTTAGTAATTTGATTTAGAGGAACTAAAAGAGAAGGAAGGGGATTTTTGTATGAAAACGGATGTATTCATTACAGGTGGAGGCATAGGTGGTTTAACACTTGCCTTGAAATTGGTACGAGCGGGTATTGATGTTGTGATGGTTGAAAAATTAGTTGGAGATCAACCAGTTTACAAAGGTGAACTGTTACAACCAAAAAGCATGCAAATCTTTGATGGACTCCTTGTTTATGATGAAGTCACTCAAAATGCCCAAATTATTGAAATTCTAGACTTGATTGAACTATCGAAAACGTTAAAAGTGAAGGATCAATCCTTTATGGACTATACAGTCATTCCAGGAAAGTATAACTCCGCGTATATGATTCATCATGAGCAGTTGAAAAAGATTATTCAAAAGGAAATGAATACGCACGCAAACTTTCATTATTTTAATGGAACATCATGTAAGGCATTTGAAAAAAATCGAGCCATTGTTAAACAAGGAAGTGACCAATTCGAAGTTGAAGCAGATTTTTTTATTGGTGCCGAGGGGCGAGCATCTGTGACACGCCAAGCAATGGGAATTAAAGTAGAACCAATTAAATATAAACATCATTTTATTACCGTCACATTTCCAAGGCCTGCTAATTTCGTAGGTGGACAAATTATTTCAAGTTATAACCGTTTTTTAGGCCTATTTCCACTACCAAACAATCAAGTACGCTCTGTTTATCTGATTCCAGCTGGTGAGTATAAAAAAATAAGAGAAAAACCAATTACACATTTTCATAAACTATATACGGATCTTGCCCCTTCTATCGATGGGTATATCCAAAAGCTTGTAGATTGGTCCAAAGTCCAATTAATGATACCAATTATGTATCATTCAGAAAGCTATGTAAAAGGCAATATGGCCATTATTGGAGATGCTGCACACGCGGTTCATCCAATGGCTGGTGAGGGGATGAATATGGCTATTCAAGATGCTGATATTTTAGGTGAATTACTAGTGGATATGTATAAAGCATCTTCATTACATCCTGAAAATCTAAAATGGTATGAAGAAGTTAGAAAAGAAAGAGCCAATTACTTAATTTATTTGAGTCACTTGTCAGCACTGGCATATTCATTTCCTTTTCAGTCAGTTAGTTGGATTCGAAGTAAAACATTTGAACGAATGGAAGAAGATCCAATCCTTCATTTTAAACAAATGTTAAATGTTTCTGGCCTTGGGATGTGGAAAGAATCTGTTCGGGATCGGTTTATTCAAGGTGGATTAATGCCAATTAGAAAAAAAGATTTGCCAATCGGTAAGAAAGAATTGAAGTTATTTACAGCAGAGGATGATTACCCATGGAAGTGGCAAGGACTGCTGTGAAGAGCAAATAGGTTTATATCTTAGTATAACGTGAATGTATATAAGAATATAATGAAGGAGGGATTGTTGATGATTGATTTTATGAAAATGTTTAAAGCTCGCATGTGGATGAAGCGAAATGTCCCATTTTTATATTCTTGGCATGCCTATGTAGGATATGAATTAAACTTATTTAAAGCATTTGATCGAGGTGTAACAGTTTCAGATGTAGCGGATGCCTATCAATTCGATGAAGCTTTACTTAATCAATGGGTAAATGTAGGGGTATCCATTGGCCATTTAAAACCACTTAGTCGTAATCGTTATAAAACTGGACCGATGTGGAAGCTGCCACGTTCTAAGGAGGAATCTTCATCTGGAGTCATTATTAAAGAAATGATGGAACTACATATTCCGAGTTTATTAACCTATCCTAAGATGATGAGAGAGAAAACGCGTAACCATTTTGATGCAGATAAGCATGCCGATACAGTGGCTCAAACAAGCAGATTATTAGAAGTAATTGCATTACCTAAGATTTCGAAATTACTGAACGAGAATACTAGTCAACATGTGCTTGATATTGGTTGTGGAGAGGGGGGCTATATTCAACGTTTAGCTGAGCGTTTTCCAAAATCTGATTTTTTAGGAATAGAAGTGAATGAATCAGTTGCAAATACAGCTACTAAACTCACTAAAACACTCGAAAATGTATCAATTGAACAAAGTGATTTGTGGGAGTTTAAACCAATGCAACTTTACGATTTAATTTTAATGAATAATGTTATTCATTATATTGCTCCAGAAAAGAGACAAGCATTATTCACTAGATTAAGTGAATGGTTAAGTGACGATGGTGTGTTATCAGTCATTACGCCAATATCAGGTGGGCAAAAGAGTCCTCCATTTGTAGCGGCTTTTAATAGTTTCTTTCATTCTTTTGAAAATCTCCATCCATTACCTCAATCGGAAGAGTTGGAGAAATGGGGATCAGATACTCAATTAACACTTATAGGTATCAAAACGATTATTCGAGAAGGCAGTTGGTATGTAGCGCAATATAAAAAATCCTCCAGAAATTTCTAGAGGATTGTTCTAGTTTATTTACGTAAAGATCCTAGTTCTTGAGCAATTGCTTGCATTTCGCTAGGACTGAAATTCTGGCGTTTCATGACCATGTTATACAAATAAAGTAAATCTTCATAATGAGAATCATCAAAGTGTTCAGCTTTCATGGCATCTACATTGACCATACGAAGTTTTTCTTTAATTTGTTCAATCATATATTCTACATTCTCTTGAGATGGTTGAGTTAAATTCATTCGGACTCCTGCCTTTCAAACGGTATAGTTTATCATTTCATGTGATAGAAAGATTGTCAAATTAATGTGGTTAGTTGTTTTAATTTCTTGTCATAAGGGTATATTAAAACACATTGATATTTTATAATAGGAGGTTTTATCATGAGTAATAATAAATTTGTAAAAGGTATGGTAATGGGTGCACTTGCGGGTGCAGGATTGAGTTTGTTGGATAAATCGACGAGAAAAGATGTCTCATATAAGGTACATTCTTTATCGTCTGATATGAAATATTACTCTAAACATCGTCGAGAGTTGAAAATGATGTTGCAAGAAAAAGTAGATATGCTTCAATCCGTTTACGCTCAATTTTCTCAGGATGCACAGTATATAACTAATAAGGTAAATGAATTTAAAAATATTTCACCTCAAGTGAAATCGTTAGTAACGGATACAAAAGAAGCATTATCTCATTCTAAAGAAGAATACAAATCAATTGTAAAAGAAGAAGATTTTACATTGCCACTGGTATCTGAGCATAAAGATGAAGAAGGGAAGTCGTCTTAAGGAAAGGAAGGTTTTATGGATTCTAAAGATAAACCAATTCAACCTAAAGGAAGTCAACGATCCCATACTTCATCAAGCTTTAAAAAAAAATTAAAACTCATGCAATTTAAGAAAAAAGATACGAGTTCTAATGAACCAATTGATGTAACAACGAAAAAGGGATTTTTTAAAGAGCTATTCGCGAGAATTCAAAATGTAGATGTGACAGGTTTAGGTGCGCAGCTTGCATTCTTTTTTTTGTTATCGTTATTTCCACTGTTAATTTTTATGGTGACTTTGTTGCCGTACTTAAATTTACAAGAAGATCAATTATTTAATATCTTACGTACTTATGCACCTGATGAGGTATACTCTCTAATTCAAGGGACAATAGACGAAGTACTTTCTGACCGTAATGGTGGCTTATTATCATTGGGAATTTTAGCAACTATATGGTCTGCGTCTACTGGTGTGAATGTATTAATAAGATCTCTTAATAAATCTTATGGTTTAGATGAAACAAGGCCTTTCGCAATTGCCAGAGGAATTTCAATTATTTTCACGCTTCTGTTAATTGCATTATTTATTATTGCGCTTGTCTTACCTGTTTTTGGAGAGCAAATAGGTACTTTTTTATTTTCTTACTTAGGGTATGAAGCAGGATTTTTGACTGTGTGGAATGGGATTCGATGGACAATCCCGCCTATTATGATTTTTGTTGTATTTACATTGTTATACTGGGTTGCGCCAAATCGTAAATTGTATATAAAAAGTGTCATTCCTGGGGCAGTATTCGCCACGCTCGGGTGGATTTTGGTATCTCTTGGGTTTTCACTATATGTTAGTAGTTTTGCTAACTATTCCGCTACTTATGGAAGTATTGGAGGAATAATTGTCTTAATGATGTGGCTGTATTTTTCTGGCACAATCTTAATGGTTGGTGGGCAAATTAATGCAGTTATGCAAGAACGAAAAGAAAAAATAGACATGAAAAAAGCAGGAGCATCGATTTAGATGCTCCTGCTTTTATGGATGATACTTTAGTAATCTTAACCCATTTAGAATCACAAGAATTGTGCTTCCCTCGTGACCAATAACGCCAATTGGTAAATTAATAAGTTGAAAGAAATTGCTGAGAATTAATCCGGCAATCACAATCATTGAAAAAATGACATTTTGTTTTACAATACGGTTCATTTTTCGTGACAATTGAATTGCATAAAGAATTCGAGACAAATCATTCTTCATAAGTACGACATCTGCTGTTTCTAAAGCTACATCTGAACCTTCACCCATCGCAATTCCCGAAGTAGCCGCAGCTAAAGCGGGAGCATCATTAATGCCATCACCAACCATGCCGACGAAATTGTATTTTGAAAGAAGAGCGTTCATGTGATTCATTTTTGTGTCAGGTAAACAATCAGCGATATAGTGATCTACACCAGCTTCATTTGCAATGACTTTAGCAGTTCTCTCATTATCACCAGTTAACATTATGGTATAAATCCCAGCTTGGCGTAATAATGAAATCGCTTTTTTTGCTTCTGGTCGCACAATATCTCTCAAGGCAACAAGCGCAATAATCCCATCCTTATCTGCAGCAAAAACAACTGTTTTCCCTTGTCTCTCAAGAAGAGGAGCAATGCCATTTTGAAATTGCATGGCTGCATCATACCCTACGAAATCAGGTTTTCCAACTTTCCATTCAATTAAGCCAACCGTCGCTTGAATGCCCCATCCTGGAATGTCTTGCATCCTAAGGATAGTTGTACTGATTGGAACTTGTTTACTTGCATAACCGAAAATAGCTTGAGCTAAAGGATGATTGGATTGTGCTTCAATGCTAGCAATTATTTCTAGTACATCTTCTTGATTTGACCCCTCACGTACAATAAAATCCGTTACCTCAGGAATCCCTTGAGTAAGAGTTCCAGTTTTATCAAGAGCTAACGCATTTAGGAAACCAACATTTTCTAAATGAATGCCACCTTTAAATAGAATGCCATTGTTTGCGCCATTTGAAATGGCAGAAAGAGTAGCAGGCATGATTGAAGCAACCAATGCACATGGGGATGCAACAACAAGTAAAACGATAGCTCGGTAAAAGGTGGTATTCCAATCCCATCCTAACAGAAAGTGGGGAAGGAACATCATGGTACCAACAAAAATTAAAACAAGCTTTACATATGTTCCTTCAAATCGTTCTATAAACTGCTGTGTTGGGGATTTAGCATTTTGAGCAGATTGAACAAGATCAATGATTTTTTGCACCAAAGAATCATTTCTTGATTTTTCCATTTGAATTGTAAGAACACCATCTAAATTCACCGTACCAGCAAATAAATGATCACCTGGATGTTTATCTACTGGAATGGACTCCCCACTAATCGCAGCTTCATTTACAGAAGAATTCCCACTAATTACAATACTATCAACTGGAATACGATCGCCAGGTTTTACAAGGAGGCGGTTACCTATTTTTAAGTGTGAAACAAGCACACGAGAAGATTGATTCGACGAATCAAGTAGCCATGCCTCTTCAGGTTGTAAATTCATCAAGCTCGTTAACTCTCTTTGACTTCTATTCATCGTATAAGTTTCTAAAGCGCCACTTAAAGCAAAAATAAATATAAGAATGGCACCTTCAACCCAATATCCAATTATTGAAGAACCAATTGCAGCTAAAATCATTAATAACTCCACATTAAATTCTTTCTGTCGAACAGTGTTGATAATTCCTTCTCTTGCTTTTGCAAATCCACCAATTAAAAAGGCTACTAAATAGAAGAAAATGGACAATGAACTATTGTCATTTCTTTCAATAAACCATGCCACCAGAATTAACACGCCAGAAAATAAAGCTGCGATTAATTCAACATGAGATTTAAACTGATTAAAAATCGTTACTTTATCATATTTTTGAGTGTCCTCCATACTTAAACCTCCTAATAATGATTTTCAATATCACAACCCTAATTATGTACGAAAAGCTGGCACTCCTATTAGGAATACCAGCAACTTTAGAATCAGTATTAATTTAGAATCATTATAACATAGAGGTTTCATCTATCACAATTTAAGGAATTACTTATATACTCGTTCACTGTATTGAGCTAATTTTTCTAGAGATGATTTATCGACATCTGCATGTAAACTATTGCCATGTGAATCCATTGTAACAACTGCCGTGAAGTTCTCTACGCGTAGGTGCCACATTGCTTCAGGAATCCCAAACTGCATTAAATCAACACCTTCAACACCTTTAATGCAATCTGCATAGTATTGAGCGGCTCCGCCAATTGCATTTAAGTAAACGCCCCCATGCTCATTTAATGCAGCAAGTGTTTTAGGTCCCATTCCACCTTTCCCCATAACAGCGCGAATGCCGAATTTTTTCATAATGTCGCCTTGGTAAGGTTCTTCACGAATAGAAGTGGTAGGTCCTGCCGCTTTAATTTGCCAGTTTCCTTCTTCATCTTTTAACACAACAGGTCCACAATGATAAATGATTTGCCCATTTAAATCCAAAGGTGCATCATGATCTGATAAATATTTGTGAATTGCATCACGACCTGTGTACATCATTCCACTAATACTTACAACATCGCCCACTTTTAATTGGCGAATATCTTCTTCACTTATAGGGGCACGAAGTTCAACAATTCGAGATGCCGTTTCTTTAGCTGACTCATCTAAATCTTCGTTTTTGAACTCCACTTTTTCACCTTCTTGATATTGCCACTCGTTAATTTCACCTGTCTTAGCGTTAATGTTAATTGCTAAACGACGGTAAGCCCAACAATTATAAGCAACAGATACAAAGAAGCTTGCTGGAATTCGGTGCATGACCCCAATTTTACAACCAAGTAGAGTTGCTTCTCCACCGAAGCCCATAGTGCCAATGCCAAGAGTATTTGCCTTCTCAATAATATATTCTTCTAACTCTGCAAGTTGCGTATGAGGATTCACATCATCTACTGAACGGAATAATTGTTCTTTTGCCAAATCATAACCTGATGAACGATCCCCACCAATTCCGACCCCAATAAACCCTGCCGAACAGCCTTGACCTTGTGCTTGGTAAACGGAGTGAAGAATACATTTACGAATGCCATCTAAATCACGACCGGCGCGACCGATTCCTTCGAGTTCAGCGGGAAGACTGTATTGAATGTTTTTGTTTTCACATCCGCCACCTTTAAGAATCAGTTTCATTTCTATGTAATCTTGTTCCCATTGTTCAAACTTTACGACAGGAACCCCGTCGCCTAAGTTGTCGCCGCTGTTTTCACCTGTCAGTGAATCTACTGCGTTTGGACGTAGTTTGCCAGTTTTCGTAGCTGTCACAATTGCACGTTTGATGGCTGCTTTGATTTCTAATTGATTGACGCCAATTGGTGTTTTGATTTTGAACGTAGGCATACCGGTATCCTGACAAATTGGAGATACATTATCGTCAGCCATTTGAATATTATTTGTAATGGTATCTAAACTCATCGCAGCGCGTGTTCCAGCATTTTCAGCTGCTTTTGCTTTTCGGACGGCACGACGTACATCTTTAGGTAAGTTCGTAGATGTTTCAGTAATTAAGTCATAAATGCTTTTTTCTAATGTTTCTAAATACATGCGCGTAAAACTCCTTTTATACATTGCTAAATTATCATTCCATCCTTCATTATACTCTTTTCAAGAAGTTAAAAAAAGAAGTGTATTCTATGAAGAACGATACATTAGCTCATAGGGAATGTAGCAGTCATTCGAAGCCACCATTTTAAAATGGGGATGGAGTGAAGTTTCAAAGTGAAGGCAGAGGCTCGATACTTAATGAAATTCCATACAAGGTGTCTTTAATCACAAAAGAAAAGAGAGTACCAATTGGCACTCTCTACACATTCATTCATGTTGTTTTTTTAAATTGCTCCATTTTTACTTCTAAATCATCCATCATCGCAATCAAGCGATCAATATCTTCAAGTTCAGTCGTTTCAGGTTCGATTGCATCTAGTACTTCTAAGAAAATGTGAAGACGTTCTTTTAAGTATGTGACTTGTTGATCTTGGTTCGAAATAGACTTGCCCATGTTAGACACCTCGCTTTACACATACATCGTAGCCCATTTTGAGCCAAGTTTCAACTTTAAATAGGTCCAAAGAAATATTTTAAAATTAATTGTATTTTGAATATTTACAATAATCTAAATAAGTGTTAAAGTAAACATACACCAAAGAGAGAGGGGAGGGTGTAGTGAACAGTCAATATCAATGAATGAGATAGAAGGAGGGGATTCGAAAATTTCACCGGCGCAACTGTCGTGAATCGATATATGGATACTCAATTGGATATTAGTAATATTTAAAAGGCTCAGCCAATCTTCTGTTCGCAGATTATCGACTGAGCCTTTTATATTGCCTAAAGAAGTTCGAATGTCTCAATGACCTCCATAGATTGGTCGACAGAACGGACCATGGAACAATTTTTTTTTGTGAGCTGCATTGCTCTTTGTAATTTAGCATGATTAAGAGTATTGCCTTTTATTTTAAAATGTATATGAACTTTTTCAATTCGACTTGCCTCTTCAGAATTTCTTACAACTTCTAACACATCAATTTCCATTTCTTCAATAGGCATGCGCATTTTTTCGCAAACTTTTCTTAGTACACCGCCACTACAACCAACTAATGATGATACTAGTAGTTGATAGGGTCTAAAGCCTTTTGTCTCATCGCCTGATATTGTTAATTGTCCGTACTCAAGGTCGGTTTGGAAACCATTTTCAGTCATTACATATTTCAACGGCAATCCCTCCTATATGTTAAAATTATACCGAAAACTATTTGGGATGAATATGATTTTAACTTATATGTAAGGAGGTATCATGAATCAATTTACAGCACTAGAAAAAAAAAGATTCTGGATTTTAGTTGGGATTGTTTCAATTTCAGGATTTTCACAAGGAATGCTATTGCCACTCATCTCTATTATTTTTGAACAAGATGGACTATCTTCTTCGCTTAATGGATTAAACGCAACAGGCTTATACATAGGTACACTTCTGATATCGCCATTTATGGAGCAACCACTTCGAAGATTTGGTTATAAAAAAATTATTATTATTGGTGGAATGCTCGTTTTTATCTCTTTATTTTTATTTCCATTGTGGAAAAGTATGGTCTTTTGGTTTATTTTACGTTTGTTAATTGGCATTGGAGACCATGCAATCCATTTTTCAACTCAAACATGGATTACTAGCTTCTCGCCACAACATCGTCTTGGACGAAATATCGCTTTATATGGTGTATCTTTTGGGATTGGTTTCGCAGCAGGGCCATTATTCGTACCGCTTGTATCAATTTATGAAGGTTTGCCGTTTATTGTCTCAGGCATATTATGCTTAGCTGCTTGGTCACTTGTGTTTTTTATCGATAATGATTTCCCTGGTCATATGCATGAATCGTCAACCATGAGAGGAACGTGGTCACGTTTTAGCGAAACCATGGGGTTTGCTTGGCTTGCATTAATTCCGCCGTTTAGTTACGGTTTTTTGGAGTCAAGCTTACATGCGATTTTTCCTGTTTATGCGTTACGACAGGATATTAATGTGTCTATGGTTTCAATTATTTTAGCGGCATTTTCTACAGGGGGGATTTTGTCTCAGTTACCTTTAGGTGCCTTAAGTGATCGCATTGGAAGAAAAAAAGTAATCCTGTTAGCTTTATTTGGAGGGGCTATTTCCTTTAGTGGTGCAGCGTTACTGGAGACGAATGTATGGGCTCTTACGGGTATGTTTTTACTGGCTGGTCTATTTATAGGATCCACATTTTCACTTGGCATTTCATATATGGCTGATTTAACCCCAAAAGTATTGCTGCCAACTGGGAATTTATTATGTGGAATATTTTTTAGTATTGGCAGTTTAACGGGTCCATTCATGGGCGGAGTGTTTATCGAATTTTTCCATGATTTTAGTTTTTTATGGCTTGTTTCCCTGTTTATTTTGACACTCAGCTTACTCAGTTTACTAAAACCTGCAAAACAGTCCGTTTAATCAATTTACACATTGATTAAACGGACTGTTTTTGGGAGGAGCGTATAGGTTGTTTGAGATTTTAAAAAACAGCTGTAACGAAGTTAATTTATTCCACTTTATAATTGGTTGGCATTGAAGGTATCGCCATCTTTAATTGTTCCATTCTCATAGCCTTTTTTGAACCATCTCACACGCTGTTCAGATGTGCCATGTGTGAAACTCTCCGGTACTACGTATCCTTGTGATTTTTTTTGTATATTATCATCGCCAACGGCACTTGCAGCAGTTATGGCTTCTTTAATATCTCCTACATCAAGATATCCTTGTCCTTCGGCATAGTGGGCAAAGACGCCGGCATAGTAGTCGGCTTGTAACTCAAGACGAATTAAGTACTGGTTAAATTCGGCTTCACTCATTTGATTTCGTAAGGACATCACTTTTTCATTCGTTCCAAGAAGCGTTTGTACATGATGACCAACTTCATGAGCAATTACATAGGCCATTGCAAAATCACCAGGAGCTTGAAATTTGTTATTTAGTTCTTCATAAAAACTTAAATCAATATAGAGTTTGTAATCACCAGGACAATAAAAGGGGCCAACAGCGGATCCCGCAGTGCCACAAGCCGATTGTACTTGGTCGTTATAAAGGACCATTGTGGGTTTAGTGTATTCCATTCCTTTTTCGTTAAAAAGCTCACTCCAAACAACTTCAGTGTCAGCAAGAACAACGGAGACAAAATTCGCTAGTTCTTTTTCTTGTTCTGTTTCTTGGTAAGGGGCATTTCCAGCTGTATTGGTTCCCTGTATATTACTTAAGATATCATCAGAATTACCGCCGCCCAGAAAGGTCATAATAATTACAATCACGAGACCGATTCCGCCTCCCGCGATTCCAATTCCGCCTATGCCTCTCCCACGGCGATCTTCAACATTTGTACTTTGTCCTCGACCTCGCCATTTCATTCTTTCTCCTCCGACAGTCAAATTTTTAAGCGTCACTTTAGCTCGTTATTCCCTAATATAAAAGGAATTAATCCTTTTTATAGCTAAAATTAAAAGCATGTTCAAGTGAACATGCTTCAAGAGTTGAAATCGCAATGATTGATAAAAATGTATGAACAAGTTGTTTTACGCTCTATTTTTGCGAACTAAAAGAGTAACACTTTCAATTTGGGCAGTTTGGGGAAACATATCCACAGGTTGAATGTACTCAATATCATAAACCTTTCGCAATTCGCTTAAATCTTTTGCTAATGTCGATGGATTACACGACGTATAGACAAATCGTTTAGGTCGCACATTGAGGATTGTTTTTAATAAACTATCTGCTAATCCGGTACGTGGAGGGTCAACAGTCAAGACATCCGGTACAAATCCTTCATGGCTCCATTTTGCAATCCACTCTTCCGCTGTTCCAGTTTCATACGTTGTATGTGTGAAGCCATGCTTCTCTGCATTCTGTTTGGCATCATATATACTTTCAGCTACGATGTCCATGCCACGTACTTCTTTTGCTTCATCAGCTAACCATAGACCGATTGTTCCGACACCACAATATGCATCCACTACTTTTTCCTGCCCAGTTAATGCTGCTGCTGATTTAATTTCGTTATATAAACGAACAGTTTGCACAGGGTTTAATTGGAAGAAGGCACGTGCTGATAAATCAAATGAAAGTTCTCCTAATTCTTCATGAAGCGTTTTTTTGCCATGCAAAACTATCGTACGATCACCAAAGATTAATGAAGTTTGTTTTGGATTAACATTCTGAACAATAGATACAATTGCTGGATCAATGGTTGATAATTTATCTATGAGTAGTTGACGTTTTGGCATTTCAGCAAGTGTAGTCACTAATACTAATTGTATTTCACCAGTTTGAATGCCAGTGCGTACTACAATTGTACGAACTAGCCCATGATGCGTTTCACTATCGTAAATCGGTATTTTAAGCTTTTCAAGAATGCGTTTCACTTCATTTGTCACACGTGTTGTATTTGGATGTTGCACAATACATTCATCAATATTTAATAACTGATGAGTTCCTTCTGCAAATAGCCCTGCATGTACTTTTTTGCCTTCTTTTCGAACTTGGAATTGGCTTTTATTTCGATATTTCCATGGGTTTTCCATGCCAATTGTTGGGCGTACTTCAATATTTGAGGCAATGTCACTCACATAACGTTCGAGAGATTGAACGACCATATCTCTCTTTTCTTTTAACTGTTGTTCATAGGTCATATGCTGCAATTGGCAACCGCCGCATTCTTCATAGACTGGGCAAGGTGCTTGTTGACGATGAGGAGAAGATTTGCGAATTTGAAGAATTTTAGCTTCTGCAAAATTACGCTTTACAGCTTGAACTTGAACAGTAACTTCTTCTCCTGGCAGTGCGCCTTTGATAAAAACGACGTTACGTTTAAAGTATCCGATGCCTTCTCCGTTAATGCCAAGTCTTTTAATGGTTAATGGGAATTTTTGTCCTACTTCTATTATTGGTTGTTCTGACAAAATGAATTCACGTCCTTTACTACTGGTTATTACAGTATATAGGACAGACGAGTCAATGGAAAGACACCGGAATCTTGCTCTCGGTATTAACTAAAGACTCTAAGGAGGAAAATCGATATCCTTTAGCTTTTGCGTCCCTAATAAACTCAGGTAATGCTGCTACGTTATCTGCCGAAACGGTGTGTAATAAAATGATTGCACCTGGATGAAGCTGACTCATTAATTGATTGTACGCATATGCCTTTCCTTTTGGACGGTTAGCATACCAATCAACAAATGCTATCGACCAAAACATATGGCGATAACCGAGTTCATTGCCATAGGCAATTAAGTTTTCACTAAAAATTCCTTTTGGTGGACGCACAAATCTTGTCCTCTTTAAATCCGTTTTTTTAGCCAGGAGCATGTCGAATTTTTGCCATTCTTCTTTCATTTGAGCTTCTGATAAATTGGCCATATTCGGATGACCATAGGAATGGTTACCAATTTCATGACCTTCTTTAATCATACGCTTCACTAAATCTGTTGCACTTTCAACATAATGTCCTGTCAAAAAGAAAGTGCCGGGTACTTTTTCTTCTTTTAATGTATCTAGAATGGGAGCTGTATATCCATTTTCATAACCGTTGTCGAAAGTGAGATAGATGATTTTTTCGTCCGGTGACCCTTTATAAAAGGCTCCATACTTTTTTAAAAGTTCGTCAAAGGCACTTCCAGCTTGAGCTGGTTTTTCGTTACTGCCTTTTTGAAAACCCCAATTCAAAGCATTAGCATCTACCTGGAACGGATTCAGAAAAATGCCCATTAATAAGATCGCACTTGATGCAAGTACTCCTAAAATATGTTTCCACCACATAAAAACGCAACCTTTCTTTTTCGATAGGTTGCGTTGTCTTCAAGAAATTATGCGTATATATTTTTAAGAGCCGTTTTTAAATCCGGGTACGAGAATTTGAATCCGTGCATTAATAATTTTTCTGGCATTACTCTTTGCCCTTCTAACACTAATTGACTCTTATCGCCTAATGCTAATTTTAAAGCTATTGACGGAACAGGCAACCAATGCGGACGATTCAATACTTCTCCTAACAAGTTGCCGAAATCATTCATTCGTTTAGGGTCTGGGGAAGTTACATTGAATGGCCCTTTAAAATCCTCGTTTTCAATGGCATAGAGAATTGATTTGGCAACGTCTGACACATGAACCCAAGATACCCATTGATTACCTGTTCCAATTTGACCGCCAACACACATTTTATAAGGTAAAGCCATTAAAGGTAACGCACCATCTTCTTTGCCGAGAATGATTCCAAACCGTCCGTAAGCAATCCTTGTTCCGTACTGCGAAGCTTCCGATGCTTTTTCTTCCCAATCTTTTACCGTATTTGCTAAAAAGTCAGTCCCTTGAGCGGAAGATTCTTCGGTATAAGTTATTTGTTCAGACGTAGGGTAAATCCCTATTGCGCTTGCATTAATTAAAACAGAAGGTTTTTTTGATACTTTTCCAAATATCCGTAAGACTTCATCAGTTGCTTTCATACGACTTTGATATATCTTTTGTTTTTGTTCGTTCGTCCATCTTCCTTCATTAATAGAGGAACCTGCTAAATTAATCCATACATCAACGCCTTCAACATGAATTTCTGGTTGAGCACCCTCAGAGAGCCAATTTACCATATGTACAGAGCCGTTCGATGGTTTCTTTGAGCGTGTTAGTATGAAAACTTCATGTCCTTTATCGGTTAATTGTTTAGTGATCTCTTGACCGACAAAACCACTTCCACCAGTTATTGCAACTTTCATAAGACTTCCTCCTTTTTATCATATATTACCTGTATATTACCCGTTCTTGATAAGTGTACTCATATGTATATGTTTTAAAAAATGTGTATACTTATAATGTAGGGAACATGGGGTGAAAAGAATGCCAATGATAACCAAAATAACTAGACAAAAAAATAATCCTGAACGCTATAACATTTATATAGAAGAAAAATATGCTTTCGCAGTGGATGAATCACTGATAGTAAAATATCAATTATCTAAGGATAAGGTTTTAGAAGACTGGGAACGCGATGAAATCGTTTTTGACGATGAAGTTCGAAAAGCGTTTAACAAAGCATTGCACTTTTTAAGTTTTCGGATGAGAAGCGAACATGAAGTGAAAAAAAAGCTACTTGATGCCGAATACGGAGAAGCTGTTGTTTTGGAAGCAATTCAAAAATTGTACCAGTTAGGATTCTTAAACGACGAATCCTTTTCGAAGGCTTTGCTCGAAACACAAAAGAAAACCAGTAAAAAAGGACCACGTGCTATTCAACAAGAACTCAAGAAAAAGGGAATTGAAAAATCTCTTCAAGAAGAAATACTCGAAACTTATACTGAAGAAGACCAAACTAAAATTGCTCAAGGATTAGCAGAAAAAATTTCCAATCAACAGTCTTCTAAAACGCCAAGGCAAGTGAAGCAGAAAATTCAAGATACCTTATTGCGTAAGGGGTATTCTTATGCGATTATTAGCAAAGTTATTGAGGAGATTCATTTTGATACCCAAAAGGATGAGTGGGAAGATTTAATTGCTTTACAAGGTGATAAAATTTGGCGGAAAGTTTCGGCAAAATATGCTGGATATGATCGGAAAAGAAGAGTGAAACAAGCTCTATATTTAAAAGGGTTTCCCTCAGAAGAAATCGATCTGTTTATTGAAAAAAAGGAGTACGAAGAAGATGGAAATTGAGAAAAAGTATAGTCAAATGAATGAAACAGAGTTACGACGAGAAATTGCTAATTTACTTGAGAAAGCTAGAAAAGCTAGCCAATTAGGCATTATTAACGAATATGCTGTACTAGAGCGAAAAGCAATTATGGCACAAGCATATTTAGTTGATCCTTCGCAGTTCATTCCAGGTGAAGTGTATCGAATAGAAGGAGACCCAGGAGTCTTTTTCCAAGTGGATTACTTGAAGGGACGATTTGCATGGGGCTATCGTATGGGTGGAGAACGATTTGTTGAGGCGTTGCCAATATCCATGTTAAAACCATTGAAGGAGGGAAAATAGCATGCAAAACAAAATTGAAGAATTAGTGCAAGAATTAGCTGCAAAAAACGAGGCACTTTCTATCTCAAAGGCTCAAGTGTGGATTGAATTATTATGGTCAGACTTTGAATCTTCCTATGCAAAAGCGGGCTATGAATACAAAGGGTCTGAAGTGACAGAAAAAGTTATACGTCAATGGATTGAGAGTTATGGGGATCGTATTCATGAATTTGCAGGAAATAATCCTAAATATGCTCATTTACTTCACATAGAAGATGGTCCTATTCAATAATAAAAGTACACGACAATAGGGTCGTGTACTTTTTAATTCGGGCTAAAGTCTAATTTTTTATGGAGTTTATCCTCACTGAAAATCCATCCTGTATAAGAGTTAAGAATCTCCAAATCTTCATTTAAATGAACTACTGCCACAAAAGGGTAATAGTCATTACTGCGGTAGCGCAAGTCAATTAATCGTACTTCATGTATGTGATCATGTTGTGTGATTTCCCATCGATAAATCGGTGAGAACGAAGTAAATGCTTGCAAATTCTTATCTTTTAAAGCTGCTTTTACAAGCGGTGAATTTGGAATGGTCTTACGCTCAAATCGATCGTAAATATTGATGGATCGCCCATATGCTCGTCCTACATAGTGATGTGTTTTAGATATTGCAGCAATTCGCCATTGGAAAAAACGCATTGTAGGCGCTATGATGATTTCCTCTGCATTAGGAATTGTATTTTTCACTGCATGCCTAACCGCATGTTGAACTGCGAACCGTAGCAAATAATATATGATGATGATTGCATACAGTAAAAGCATCGTAAGTACTGGATTTGCACCAAATGCCCAAAACATTAAGGCAATCACATGTAGTCCAAAAATGATTGGATCGAATGTGTTAATGACTCCGAGAGCCACCCATTTGGAAGAAAACGGGCGCAGTGCTTGTGTACCGTATGAATTGAAGATGTCGACAAATACATGCAAAAAGACAGCTAAAAATGTCCATAACCATAAATGAAGTAAATTTGCTTCAGGTAGTATGAAATGAAGAACTCCTGCAATGGCAAGGGGCCATAATAATACTGCAGGAATTGAATGAGTGATGCCACGATGGTGGCGAATATAGACCGCATTATTCCGAAGTTTTAATACGGTGTCTACATCAGGAGCTTGTGAGCCTATGATGGTACCTGAAATAACGGCTGTTGCAGTGATGGAATGATTCGCTACAACAGGGTCAATCATGGCAAGTCCTCCTAAAGCAATACCCATTACAATATGAGTACCTGTGTCCAATTGTATCAACTCCTTTTAATGGAGACTGCCCGACGAATTTTGTTTATCATAAGATACTTTTGCTAAAATAACAATGAGTTAGACTTCAGCAATTTGATGGGACGTTACCATTTGGTATACCCTAAAAATAAGTCTTATAATCAGTAGATTGTAGGTGTAAAGAATGAGTGCATTTAATAAACTTTCATTTCGAAAATCATTAATTAACTGGTATTTGGAAGAAAAGCGTAATCTCCCTTGGCGAGAAACATCAGACCCTTATAAAATTTGGGTTTCTGAAATCATGCTCCAGCAGACAAGAGTAGATACAGTCATACCTTATTATGAACGTTTTATTCATACCTTTCCTACAATGGAGGCCTTAGCGAAAGCCCAAGAAGAGAAGTTACTTAAGCAATGGGAAGGTCTCGGATATTATTCGCGCGCTAGAAACTTACAAGCGGGAGTGAAAGAGGTAGTTGAAACGTACAATAGCGTTGTGCCAAAAACGAGAGAGGAAATCTTATCGTTAAAAGGTGTAGGTCCATATACAGCGGGTGCTATTTTAAGTATTGCATATGGCAAGCCAGAACATGCAGTTGATGGAAATGTCATGCGTGTTTTATCACGTGTATTACTAATAAAAGAAGATATCGCCATTCCCAAAACAAGAAAAATTTTTGAACAAGCTGTAACTGAAATAATTGATCCACAAGATCCTTCCTCTTTTAATCAAGGATTGATGGAATTGGGTGCAGTTATTTGTACGCCAACTTCACCTAAATGTTTATTATGTCCAGTTCGTGATAACTGTGCAGCATTTTATGCGGGTGAACAAAATGTCTTACCAGTGAAAACGAAAAATAAAAAAACGAAAATCTTGCATTATGATATTTATCTTACCCAAAATGAGCATCAACAATTTCTCATGGAAAAAAGATCTGCTACCGGTCTTTTAGCAAATATGTGGCAATTTCCTATGATTGAACATGAAACAAAAGAAAAAGACACTATTCGCTTGTTGCATGATCAATATGGAATTCAGTTTTCAAAAGAGATAGACTTAGGAGCTTTTAAACATGTCTTTTCTCATTTAATATGGGAAATGAACGTCTTTGCTGGTCATGCATCTGATCAACGTATTGGTGAAACATGTAAGTGGTTAACAATAGAAGAAATTAAAAAAGTTCCAATGCCAGTTTCCATGTTAAAAATTTGGAAGGCATATTTGGAGAGGGGAAATGAAGATGACAGTGAATAAAGTAGCGTTAGTAACAGGAAGTAGTCGAGGACTTGGGAAAGCAATTGCAATTGAACTTGCAAAAGATGGATATGATATTGTTGTGAACTATGCACGAAGCAAAACCGCTGCACTTGAAACTGTGAAAGAAATCGAAGCTCTTGGTCAAAAAGCTCTTCTTGTCCGTGCAAATGTAGGTGATATCGAAAAGCTAAAAGCGATGTTTGAGACCATTCGTGAAGAATTTGGTCGATTAGATGTATTCGTCAGTAATGCAGCATCAGGAGTACTCCGTCCTGTCATGGAACTTGAAGAATCTCATTGGGATTGGACCATGAATATTAATGCGAAAGCAATGTTATTTGGCGCTCAAGAAGCGGCTAAATTGATGGATCGTGGCGGGAAAATTGTAGGAATCAGCTCACTTGGTTCAATTCGTTATTTAGAAAATTACACGACGGTTGGAGTGTCTAAAGCAGCGATTGAATCAATTACACGTTATTTAGCAGTAGAGCTTGCTCAAAAAGGGATTGCTGTAAATACTGTTTCAGGTGGTGCTCTAGATACAGATGCATTAAAACATTTCCCAAATCGGGAAGAATTATTAGACGATGCGCGAAAAAATACACCAGCAGGTCGTATGGTTGAAATTGAAGATATGGTGAAAACGGCAATGTTTTTAATTTCAGATGGTTCGGATATGATTCGTGGTCAAACAATTATTGTGGATGGTGGACGTTCAATCGTCATGTAAATTTAATTTTTGTGAATAAGTTTTCATTTTCTGCACAGATTAACAAGCATGGAGGTGAAAATTCATGCCAAACAAAAATGATAGCAACTACCCTACAAATGCAAACTATGTAAAACAAAAAAATCAAGAATCAGAAGCGAAAAAAGCAAATGCATCAGCAGGAGCAGGGGCCAATACTCGTACAGAATTTGGTTCTGAAACGGATGTAAATGAAGTGAAAATGAGAAATCAAAAATCGGCTCAGAACAAAAACAATGCTTCTGGACCACAAGGAAATAGCTAATTAAATTAAACAAATAAATGGGTTTACCACCACCAATCAGCGAGGGCTTTATGCCTTCGCTGATTTTTTTTGCTACAGTTTTTACAAAGAGGTTGTTATAATGAGTACACAATCAAGAATTATTTATAATGTGCGTAGACGAAAAGGTGGGTTTATTTATGACAATTCCAACAGAAGGAGATATGATTCAGATCCACAGCTACAAGCATAACGGCAATATCCACCGCGTCTGGCAAGAAACAATGGTTCTAAAAGGGACAAGAAATATTGTCATTGGGGCGAACGAAAGAACTCTAGTTACCGAATCTGACGGTCGCACTTGGCTAACACGAGAACCATCAATTTGTTATTTTCATGCTGAACATTGGTTCAATATCATTTGTATGTTGCGTGAAGATGGGGTTTACTATTATTGCAATATTAGTTCTCCCTTTGTTTACGATAACCAATCTTTAAAGTACATTGATTACGATTTAGATGTAAAAGTCTTTCCAGACATGACTTATACAATCTTAGATGAAGATGAATTTGAAGATCATAAAATGCAAATGAATTATCCTGATGAAATTGATACGATCCTACATCGTAATGTGGAAAAACTAATTGGCTGGATAAAACAGCGTAAAGGACCTTTTGCTCCTGACTTTATTGAAGTTTGGACCAACCGTTATTTGTTTCACAAGCAACTTCGAATACATGAGTAAATGATGCCTGTTGATTGCCAACAGGTTTTTCATTTTTAAAAGAAAGGTGATCAAATGAGCAGTTCTAAAAGATACATGAAATTTGTAAAGCCATATACATGGCAAATTGTTTTGACAGTTGTAATCGGAATCATCAAGTTTGCAATTCCTTTGTTCATTCCGTTATTAATCAAAATTGTAATAGATGATATTATTACAGTCGATGATTTATCAAAAGAAGAAAAAATTCAACAACTATTTTATTGGTTAGGTGGAACAGCTCTGGTGTTTTTCATTGTAAGACCACCTATTGAATATTACCGACAATATTATGCCCAATTAGTCAGTAATAAAATATTGTTTGATATCCGCCAAGAATTTTACGGACATTTACAGCGACTAAGTTTAAGGTTCTACTCAAATACGAGAGTGGGGGAAGTGATTTCTCGCGTTATCAATGATGTAGAGCAAACTAAAAACTTTGTCATGATTGGTTTAATGAATTTATGGTTAGATTTAGCTACGATTATCATCGCCGTATCCATTATGATGACAATGGATATTCCGTTAACACTTGTGACACTACTTGCATTCCCATTTTATGCATTTAGTGTGAAATACTTCTTTGGCCGATTACGTGATTTAACGAGAAAGAGATCTCAAGCTCTTGCGAGTGTTCAAAGTTATTTGCATGAACGAGTGCAAGGGATGAGCATCATCAAAAGTTTCGCACTGGAGAAACATGAACAACAGATTTTCGATGAAACAAATGGTGAGTTTTTAAATAAAGCAATTGATCATACGAAATGGAATGCCAAAGCTTTTGCAGTGGTCAATACAATTACGGATGTGGCCCCTTTACTGGTTATAGCGTATGCTGGGTATGAAGTAATTAACGGGAATTTAACCGTTGGTACGATGGTAGCATTTATAGCCTATATTGAACGCCTTTATAATCCATTAAGGCGCTTAGTTAACTCTTCAACTACGTTAACACAAGCATTTGCCTCTATGGATCGAATGTTTGAATTAATGGATGAAAAATATGATATAGAAGATAGCCCAAACGCTAAGAATATTCAAGCTATTAAAGGAAAGCTTCAATTTGACCAAGTTTCTTTCCGCTATGAAGAAGAAAATAATTTAGTTTTAAATAATATGAACTTTACGGTAGAACCTGGTCAAACGGCTGCTTTTGTCGGAATGAGCGGAGGTGGGAAGTCAACCATCATCAGTATGATTCCACGGTTTTATGATGCTACGAGTGGTACCGTGAAAATTGACGATTTTGACATCAAAGATGTAAAAATCCAATCCTTACGTGAGCAAATCGGAATAGTATTGCAAGATAATATACTTTTTAGTGACTCAGTGAAAGCAAACATTTTAATGGGACGTCCAAATGCCACAGACGAGGAAGTAATAGAAGCGGCTAAAGCGGCAAATGCTCATGATTTTATTGTTGCGCTTCCTCAAGGATATGATACAAAAGTAGGGGAACGTGGTGTGAAGCTTTCTGGAGGGCAAAAACAACGGGTAGCAATTGCTCGAGTATTCTTGAAAAACCCACCAATTATTGTGTTGGATGAAGCCACTTCAGCACTTGACTTAGAAAGTGAATCTTTAATTCAAGACTCTTTAGAGCGCTTAGCCCATAATCGCACAACAATCATTGTGGCGCATCGGTTATCGACGATTACACATGCGAATCAAATTTTTGTGATTGATCATGGTGAACTGAAAGAGCAAGGAACACACGATGAATTAATGAAGTCAAAAGGCATCTATTACAATTTATATCAAGTTCAACAATTAGATACAGACTAAAAGGTTCTCCCTCATGGGAGAACCTTTTTTATAGGTCGAAAGGATTAATTATAATAAAATAACTATTGCAATTATAATTATTGTTTGTATAATAAAGAACATATCAAATTTTCTGAAATAATAAATGGCTTCGAAAAAGGAGTGACAACATGAGCGAACGTAAAGCGATACTTCAAATAAAAGGTCTGCGAACATCCTTTTTCACAGATGATGGTGAAATTCCTGCTGTAGACAATATAGATTTTTCTGTACACGAAGGAGAAGTGCTCGGTATCGTAGGAGAATCTGGCTGTGGAAAAAGCGTTACATCTTTATCCATTATGGGGCTAGTACCAAGCCCACCAGGAAAAATTACAGGTGGCGAGATTCTTTTCGGAGATAAAGATTTATCTAAACTAAGTGATAAAGAGATGCGTAAAGTAAGAGGGAACGATGTGGCGATGATTTTCCAAGAGCCAATGACTTCTTTAAATCCATTATTTACAATTGGTAACCAATTAATGGAGGCCATCTTAATTCACCGTAAAGATTGGTCTAAAAAACAAGCAAGATCTCGAGCAACTGAGATGTTGACGTTAGTAGGTTTGCCTCGAGCTGACGAATTGATGAAAGAGTATCCTCATCAATTATCAGGTGGGATGAGACAGCGTGTGATGATTGCGATGGCATTAGTATGTGATCCGAAAGTGCTTATTGCAGATGAACCGACTACCGCACTTGATGTAACTATTCAAGCTCAAATCTTAGCTTTAATGAAAGACTTAAATGAACGTTTAAATACAGCTGTTCTCTTAATTACACATGATCTTGGTGTAGTAGCTGAAACATGTGAGCGAGTGGTCGTGATGTATGCAGGTCAAATTGTTGAAGAGGGACCAGTTCAAACAATTTTTAAAGATCCTCAACATCCATATTCCAAAGGATTATTACAATCTGTACCGGATATGCGCTTTAAGAGACAACGTTTATATTCAATTCCTGGGAACGTACCCAAACCTGGTTCTGTTCGAACTGGCTGTCGTTTTGCTGCAAGATGCGAATTTGCATTTGATAAGTGTTTAACAGAAAATCCAGACTTGTATCAAACATCATCAGTACATAAAACTAGATGCTTCTTGTATGAAGAGCAGGAGGTGTCCACTCATGACAGAACCCTTATTAAAAGTTGAGGGGCTAAAAAAATATTTTCCAATTCGTAAAGGCTTACTTAGTCGAGTTTCTGGACATGTAAAAGCGGTTGACGATGTTTCTTTTTATGTGAATAAAGGTGAAACGCTGGGGATAGTTGGGGAGTCTGGATGCGGAAAATCTACAACTGGACGAATGTTGATGAGATTACTTCAACCGACGGAAGGTAAAGTTGTATTTGATGGAAAAGAACTCACAAACATTTCGAATGATGAGATGCGAAAAGCTCGACGTGAAATTCAAATGGTTTTCCAAGATCCATATGCTTCATTAAATCCTAGACATACCATTGAGAAGATTTTAGAAGAACCATTAATTGTACATGGCATTGGTGATTCAAAATCTCGTAAAAAGAAAGTTCATGAGTTTTTAGAAATTGTTGGTTTGAGTAGTTACCACGCGAAAAGATACCCGCATCAGTTTAGTGGGGGCCAACGTCAACGTATTGGAATTGCAAGAGCACTTATGACAAATCCAAAACTTATTATTGCAGATGAACCCGTATCAGCACTCGATGTGTCAATTCAAGCGCAAGTGTTGAACTTAATGCAAGATTTACAGAAAGAATTGAATCTAACGTACATTTTTATTGCGCACGACTTAGGAGTTGTACGACACATTAGTGACAGAGTTGGCGTGATGTATCTTGGGAAGATGGTCGAGCTCGCCGAAAGTGAAATGCTTTATGATAAGCCACTCCATCCGTATACGCAGGCTTTATTATCTGCCGTACCAGTCCCGGATCCGAATTTTGTGAGAGAACAAATTCTTATAAAAGGTGATATTCCAAGTCCGTCCAATCCACCATCAGGGTGTACGTTCCACACGCGCTGTCCCTTTAAAATGGATGTGTGTTCAAAAATTGTACCAAAGCTAGAGGAAGTTGAACCAGGTCATTCTGTTGCCTGTCACCTATACGGTGAACACGCGCAACAATGATAAATAAATAGTATGGAGGGGTCATTTTGAGAAAAAAGAAACTGTGGTCATTAGCTGTAATGGTAATGTTAGTCATCTCGACAATGTTAGCTGCATGTTCATCTGATTCATCAGAAGGTAGCGACAAAGGAGAAGGCAATGGAGATAGTTCAGAGCCGAAAATTTTAGTATTTGGTCGTGGAGGGGATTCGGTATCTCTAGACCCGGCAAGAGTAACAGATGGTGAATCATTCAAAGTAACACAAAATCTTTTTGAAACACTTGTAAACTTCGGTAAACAAGATACAGAAATTCATCCAGGTCTTGCAAAAGAATGGAAAGCTGAAGAAGATGGCTTAACGTATACATTCCAATTAGAAGAAGGCGTTAAATTCCATGATGGCACTGACTTCAATGCTGAAGCTGTTGTAGCTAACTTTGAGCGTTGGGCAAATGGATCAGGTAAAGACTTTTATTACTATTCATCTATGTTTGGCGGATACAAAGGTGATGAAGGTCACGTAATCGAATCTGTTACGGCTGACGGAGATTACACAGTTGTATTTAAATTAAAACGTCCTCAAGCTCCATTCTTGAAAAACTTAGCGATGAGCCCATTCGCAATTGCTAGCCCAGCTGCAATTGAAGAAAAAGGCGACAAGTTTGGAGATAGCCCAGTTGGTACAGGTCCATTTAAATTCGTTGAATGGAAGCGTAACGACTCTATCACAATTGAAAAGAATGAAGACTACTGGATTGCGGACCTACCTAAATTAGATAAAGTAGTATTCCGTGCTATTCCAGATAACTCTGCTCGTTTAAATGCTTTAAATACAGGAGAAATTGATTTAGCTGATGGTGTAAACCCAGCTGATGGTGCAAATGTTGAAGGAAATAATGATTTACAATTATTCGAACGTCCATCAATGAACGTTGGATACTTAGGTTTAACAAATACGCGACCGCCATTTGATAAAGTGGAAGTACGTCAAGCGATTAACCATGCAATTAACAAACAAGCAATCGTAGATGCTTTCTTTGAAGGTCGCGCAGAAGTAGCGAAAAACCCAATGCCACCAGTAATTAGTGGATATAATGACGACATTAAAGGGTATGATTTCAACCCTGAAAAAGCAAAAGAATTATTAGCTAAAGCAGGTCTTCCAGATGGATTTGAAATGGAACTATGGGCTATGCCTGTACCACGTCCATACATGCCAGATGGTCAAAAAGTTGCTGAAGTAATCCAATCAAACTTAGCAGATATCGGTGTTAAAGCGAAAATTGTATCGTTTGAATGGGCAACTTATTTAGAAAAAGCTCGTAATGGTGAAGCAGATGCATTCATGTTAGGTTGGACTGGTGATAATGGTGATGCCGACAACTTCCTTTATGTATTATTGGATCAAGATAATATCGGTAGTAACAACTATGCTTACTATAAAAATGATGCATTACACAAACTTCTAATTGAAGCTCAATCTGAAATAAATGAAGACAAGCGAAATGAACTATATGGTCAAGCGCAAGAAATCATTTTCGAAGATGCACCTTGGGTACCGCTTGCACACTCTACACCACTTCTTGCAGGAAAAGCGAATTTGGTAGACTTCTTACCACATCCGACTGGTTCTGATAAATTAGCGGAAGTAGATTTCAAGTAAAAGACTGACTGATGAGGAGAAGTCTTCTTGATTTCTCCTCATTTTTCAATTAAGCATACATACTGCAACAGATGGAGAGGTGAAGACGATGCTTCACTATATTGGAAGAAGAATTCTACAATTAATACCAGTTTTGCTGGGAATGACATTTGTCGTTTTCATGATTATTCGTGCTATTCCTGGAGACCCTGCGCAAGTTATATTGGGTCAACAAGCTACAGCAGAAGCGATTGAGGCATTACGAGCAAAGCTCGGATTAGACAATCCATGGTATGTCCAATATTTTGATTACTTAGGTGGGTTGCTCCAAGGAAATCTAGGTGAGTCCTTACGTACAACTACACCTGTTACTGAAGAAATTTGGCCTTATTTAGCCGCAACATTTGAACTATCGATGTTTGCAATCTTGATTGCTGTAATTGTCGGAGTTAATGCAGGGATCATATCAGCTTGGTTCCAAAATTCATGGTTTGACTATACGGCAATGATTTTGGCTTTAGTGGGAGTTTCCATGCCCATCTTCTGGTTAGGCTTAATGCTTCAATATATTTTTGGAATTGAACTTGGAATATTGCCAACAACTGGTCGTGAAGAAGTTCGAAATCCAGTGGAATCAATGACCAATTTGTATGTTTTCGATACATTGATGCAGGGGAGATTTGATCAATTAAGCACCGTTTTAAAACACTTAGTGTTGCCTGGTCTTGCCCTAGCTACGATTCCAATGGCAATCATTGCTCGTATGACTCGATCAAGCATGCTTGAAGTAATGCGTTCAGACTATGTTCGTACCGCTCGAGCAAAGGGACAGAAAATGTTTTGGGTGGTTTACAAGCATGCATTGAAAAATGCAATCATTCCAGTTTTAACCATTATCGGTCTTCAAATGGGACTACTTCTTGGAGGCGCAATTTTAACTGAAACCATTTTTGGATGGCCGGGAGTCGGTCGATATATTTATGAAGCTATTAGTTTCCGTGATTACCCTGTAATTCAATCTGGGATTTTAATAGTAGCATTTATTTTCGTGATGATTAACTTAGTAATTGATGTGTTATACAGTTTAATTGACCCACGAATTAAATACGATTAAGAAGGAGGAATCTCAACATGTCCGAATTGGCGCCTAAAACACCACAGATTGCACCACAAGCAGATAAAGTAGCAGGCCCTTGGCAAGAAGCATGGCGAAGCTTTAAGAAAAGCAAAGTAGCCGTTGTGGGAGCTGGGATTGTTCTATTCTTTATCATCGTGGCATTAATTGGACCTTGGATAGCACCGCAAGGCATCAACGAACAATTATTAGCCAATCGATTACAAAAACCATCAGGTGCCCACTGGTTAGGTACAGATGATTTTGGCCGAGATATTTTATCTCGTATTATTCATGGAGCACGAATTTCCTTATGGGTTGGATTCTTTTCAGTTATTGGATCCGTAATTGTAGGCAGTATTTTGGGGATTGTAGCAGGATATTATGGAAAATGGGTCGATACCATTATTTCAAGATTTTTTGATATCATGCTTGCTTTCCCAAGTATTTTACTAGCAATTGCGGTCGTATCTGTATTAGGACCGTCATTACAAAATGCGTTAATTGCAATTGCCATTATTAACGTGCCGAACTTTGGTCGTTTGATTCGTTCAAAAGTTTTAAGTATTAAAGAAGAAGAATATATTACGTCAGCAAAAGCCATTGGGATGCAGGATATCCGGATTTTATTCTCGCATATCTTACCAAACTCGATGGCACCAGTTATTGTGCAAGGGACACTTGCCATTGCAACAGCAATCATTGAAGCGGCTGCCTTAGGGTTCCTTGGGCTAGGAGCTCAAGCCCCAACACCTGAATGGGGCAAGATGTTAGCGGATGCTCGGGTGAATTTTATCAACGCACCATGGACGATGATATTCCCAGGGGTTGCCATTATGTTAACCGTATTAGGATTTAACTTAATGGGTGATGGCATGCGCGACGCATTAGATCCACGAATGAAAAATTAATATTATTTAGAGGCCATCCTTTAGGGGATGGCTTAGCTTGTAGACAAAAGAATAATAATCAATATAAAAGTATAAAAATTCGTATTCATATCTTTTGCACTCTTTTTAAAAAGATGATGGTCGGCTATTTCTTTCGCTTTCGGCGGACGAACCGCTAGCCTCCTCGGCTCAGCTGTCTATGACAGCTGAGCCTGTGGGGTCTAACTTGGCTCGTTTTCCGCAGGAGTCTTCAGAAATATCCGACCATCTTACTACTGAAATATTAAGAAGAGATAAGCTTACACAAGAAAAAATCTGTTGATTGGAGTGGAGGCGGCGAAGCTAGCGAAGCGATACAGGAGCAACGTTTTTTCTAGTGAAGAGGAGACTGAAGCCGTGCCCGCGAAACGAGTCCGGCGCAAAGGAAATCAACAGGATCTTGTTTACGCTCTTTTTCTACCGTATACAGTCATTTTATTGTTTGTCTACAGTCTGAGCCATCCTTTAGGGGGTGGCTTTTTTATGTATTTATTCATTGATGTTAAGAAATTGTGTCCCTCTTGAAGCAAATGGACAGAAACGAAACTTAAACGATAAAAAAACAGTCACCTCAACTAAGAGATAACTGCTTAAATGTGTTAATAATCATCTTCACGTTCTACCTTTATTTCATCCCCATGATAATTTTGATGAGACATAATGAGTGTATCAAGATGTTCCAATTGTTCTTCATAATCTAGTATTGCAGACAACACATGGAGCAAATGATAAGTGGAAAAGTCTTCTTGTTCTTTAGAAAGGGCGATTTCTCTTGCGAAAATTTCCATCACTTCATGCCGATTGAGCATTGTGTCATTACCGACCCAAATGGAGTGTTCAGGTTTTAATTTTCCAGTGTATTTTAAATGAAGTTGTTCATGATAGGTTAATAAAAAGTTCAGTCGCTCTTGGATCATTAGGCGAAATTGATCCGGTAGATTGACTAATTCATTCTCATGTAAATGTAGTCGCTTTAATACATCCCAACTCTTGTTGGCAACGGAAACCATTTGGCGATACACAACGAGTTTACGGGCTTTCGCTCTTTTTTCATTGCGAAAATAACTTCGTTCTTCCTTGTAAAATAAATACAATTGATCAACTTTAATGAGTCGTTCTCTCAACTTTTCGAGTGCTTGTTTAGTTGCCGTATGTTCAGACGCTTGACGTTCAGCTAGTCGCGTCCAACGAATCAATTCATCGGTCGTCATATAAATGGATTGGAATAATTTTGTTTCATATTTTGGTGGCATAAATACTAAATTAACAACAAATGCTGCAAGCACACCGACAACCACTGTTACAAATCGAATCAAGGCAAATGTTAGGAAATCATCGCTTTGCACTTCCATAATTGCGATTATGGTAACGAGTGCGAGTGAAATGGACTTTTCTAATTTAAACTTTAACATTACGGCAATTGTAATAACAGCGGCTAAACCTACGGCTACATAATGATGACCGAATATAAAAGTGAAAATTACAGCAATAACTGCACCAATTAAATTTGATTGTATTTGTTCGATAATTGATAAATAGGACCGATAAATTGAAGGTTGAATGGCAAATATCGCCGCAATTCCTGCAAAGATAGGAGAAGGTAATTGTAGGAAATCAGCCATATATAACGCAAATACGATGGCAACTCCAGTTTTAACAATGCGTGCACCAAGTTTCATTTAGGCAATAATTCCTTTCTATTTAACACACTTAACAAGTTTGCGATCAGGCATGTGAACTTTATGCAAGTTGAGAAAATGCTTGATCTACGGCAATCAAGGATTGCTTTACGTCTTCTTCAGTGTGAGCAGTTGTTAAAAACCAAGCTTCATATTTAGACGGAGCTAAATTGATGCCTTGCTCTAACATTAATTTAAAGAATCGGCCAAATATCTCGCCATCTGTGGCTTCAGCTTGAAGATAATTTTCCACTCTTACATCTGTAAAGTAAATCGTTAAAGCTCCTTTTAATCGATTAATCGTAATGGTTACATTGTGTTTAACGGCTGCTTTTAAAATTCCTTCTTCCAATAGTGCTCCTAAACGATCCAGTTCTTCATAAATGCCAGGTTGCTTTAATACTTCTAAACAAGCAATACCCGATAATATTGAAGCTGGATTTCCGGCCATCGTTCCCGCTTGGTAAGCTGGTCCTAGAGGAGCTACTTGTTCCATAATTTCTTTACGACCACCATAAGCACCAATAGGTAAGCCGCCACCGATAATCTTCCCAAGTGCGGTTAAATCTGGTGTTAAGCCTAGCATATCTTGAGCACCACCGTAATGAAAACGGAAGGCTGTAATGACTTCATCGTAGACAATGAGTGCTCCTTTTTGTTTTGCAATTTCATGAACGAGTGGTAAGAAGCCTTCTTTTGGTTCAACAATACCGAAATTCCCTACGATTGGTTCTACTAAAATACAGGCGATTTCATCTCCCCATTTATCCATTGCTTCTCGATAAGCTTCAGGATCGTTAAATGGAATCGTAATGACTTCATTGGCAATCGATTTTGGAACACCAGCTGAATCTGGAATGCCAAGTGTTGCCGGGCCAGAACCAGCGGCAACCAATACCAGGTCAGAGTGTCCGTGATAACATCCAGCAAATTTCATAATTTTCGTTCGGCCTGTATATGCACGTGAAACGCGAATGGTAGTCATGACCGCTTCTGTTCCTGAATTGACAAAGCGTACTTTATCCATAGCAGGGATTGCTTCTTTTAACATTTTGGCAAACTTCACTTCATGAGGGGTCGGAGTTCCGTATAATAACCCATTTTCTGCCGCTTTTGCGATCGCTTTTGTAATATGTGGATGAGCATGACCTGTGATAATCGGTCCGTAGGCGGCAAGATAATCAATGTACTTGTTGCCATCTACATCCCAAAAATATGCGCCTTGTGCTCTTTCCATGACAGTAGGAGAGCCTCCACCCACCGCTTTGTACGAACGAGAAGGGCTGTTTACCCCACCGACAATATGTTGTAAAGCTTCTTTATGTAACGCTTCAGAATTTGTTTTCTTCATATATATCCTCCGTTCCTCATCATCTATTACTAATAATAGACAAAAAGCATATAGAACGCCAAGAAAATTGAAACTCTAGCCATTCTTCGGTACGATGAAATAAACAGTTTTGTGGAGGGATTTATATGACAATACTTGAAGGTAAGCAAGCACCTCGGTTCACCTTGAAAAATGAAAAAGGAGAGGACGTGTCACTCCAAAACTTTGAAGGGAAGCACTACGTTGTATTGTATTTTTATCCAAAAGATTCTACACCCGGTTGTACGACAGAAGCATGTGAATTTAGAGATTCATATGAATCTTTTCGGGATTTAAATGCCATTATTTTAGGCGTGAGCCCAGATGGACAAAATGCACACTCAAAATTTATTGAAAAACATGGACTTCCATTTTCACTATTAATAGATGAAGACCACGCAGTTTCTGAAGAATATGGGGTGTGGGTACTTAAAAAAACGTTTGGAAAAGAATACATGGGGATAGAGCGTTCTACATTTATAATTGATCCTACAGGAAAAATTATAAAAGAGTGGAGAAAAGTAAAAGTCAAAGGACACGTCGAAAATACACTTAACACTTTACGTGACCTCGTGGATAAACAATGACCAATGTATTATTTACTTTTTCAGTCAAAGAACAATTAATTAAACAATTACGTACTGATTTTCCGGAAATCGAATTTACCTTTTCATCAGTTAAAGACGTGGAAGCATTAGAAAAGTGTGAAATCATCGTAACCTATGGAGAGGATATTACAAAAAATATCTTAGAACATGCTTCAAGATTGAAATGGCTAATGGTTGCTTCAGCAGGTGTAGAAAAAATGCCGTTATATGAAATTGGAGAGCGAAATATTTTACTGACAAATGCTAAAGGAATTCATAAGATTCCAATGACTGAATCTGTTCTCGCTCATTTATTGGCAATTAAGCGTTCCATTCCATGGATTTATTCACAACAAGATAAAAATGAATGGAGCAGACGCTCTAATTCCCGTGAACTATTTGGAAGTAAAGCGATTATTATTGGTCCAGGAGCAATTGGAAGTGAAATCGGACGTTTATTGCAAGCGTTTGGCGTTAAAACGATTGGTTGCAATCGTTTGGGAGAGCAAGCTCCTTTTATGGAGAAGACGATTCCTTTTAATAGTTTATCTCAAGAACTACCAACTGCAGATATCGTGATTTCCGTATTGCCAAGTACTGCTGAAACGCAGGGATTGTTTACATATGAGCACTTTGTTTTCATGAAAGAAGACGCAATTTTCATGAATTTTGGACGAGGTGATTTTGTAAAAGAAGAGCATCTGGTCAGAGCGATGAAGGAACGTCAAATTGCATTTTCCGTATTAGATGTTTTTGAAGAGGAACCGCTTGGTAAAAATCATTCATTGTGGAATCTGGAAGGGGTCATTGTGTCACCTCATGTTTCAAGCCATTCTACCGAGTATATTCCACGTGCTATGGAAATTTTTACTCATAATTTGCAAGAATGGTTAGCATCAGGAAAAGAATTTCAAAATATAATTGATCTTGAAAAGGGGTATTAATATGAAGATTTATACAAAGACAGGCGATAAAGGAACAACTTCACTTATCTATGGGTCCCGAGTAGCTAAAAACGATGCACTTGTTGATGCGTATGGAACATGTGACGAAGCAAATTCGATGATTGGTCTAGCGTTAAGTTACATTCAAAATGAATTTTTTAGTGAAAAAGAACAAGTTCAACTTGCTTTCCACCAAATTCAAACTACACTTTTTCATGTGGGAGCCGAATTAGCAACTCCATCAGGAAAAGAAGTAAAATGGAAACTCGAAGAGAGTGAAATTACGAAGCTAGAGACATGGATCGATGAGTGGGATATTCAATTACCAGCTTTAACAAACTTTATCTTACCAAGTGGTCATCCAGCTGGAGCGGCTCTT
>JBFGKX010000007.1:0-35061 GCA_041576455.1 Paenisporosarcina sp.
ACAAATCATTGCTGTCACCCTATAGATATAGGAATGAAATGACCGACTCCTGCGGGACAGCAAAGACGTCGAAATCCACTCGAGCAAAGCTCGAGTTAGTTCGGCGCGAGCCCACGGAAAGCGGTCATTTCATGAATGTATTCCACTACTTAATGCTAAAACAAAATAGCCTTTAATCAAAAGGGGATTCATCCATTTAAATGGGTAAAAAACTAGTACATTTCTCTTTGCACTCTCATGATAAAGATGATGGTCGGCTATCTTACTAATGAATTCATATGAATCCGAACACTCATTATTTAAGGAGAATAGACGTGTGGTCAATTACCCCCATACATACATATATAAAGGGCGAGAAAAGTTTTAATTTTTCTCGCCCTAAGTTATTAAATTAACGCCAAACACTTGTCACAATATTTGTTTGGTTGCGATCAGGTCCTACTGAGAAAATTGAAATTGGAACACCTGATAATTGAGAAATGCGCTCTAAGTAATGTCGGGCATTCTCAGGTAATTCATCTAATGATTTACATGCTGTTACATCTTCGCTCCAACCTGGAAGCTCTTCATATACCGGTTCACAATCAGCAAGCATACGTAAGTTAGCTGGATACTCGGTAATTAATTCGCCCTTATACCTATAAGCTGTACAAATTTTAACAGTTTCTAGACCCGATAATACATCAATCGAGTTGACCGTAAGATCCGTTAATCCACTTACACGACGTGCATGACGAACGACAACGCTGTCAAACCAACCAATTCTGCGTGGACGGCCAGTTGTTGTCCCGTATTCTTTGCCAACCTCGCGAATTTGATTGCCTACTTCATCAAACAGTTCAGTTGGGAAGGGGCCATCTCCTACACGTGATGTATACGCTTTACAGACACCTACAACGTGATGAATTTTCGTTGGACCTACACCTGCTCCGATTGTTACGCCACCTGCTACTGGGTTAGAAGATGTTACAAATGGATACGTCCCTTGATCAATATCAAGCATAACGCCTTGCGCTCCTTCGAATAAGACACGACGGCCTTCATCTAAAGCGTCATTCAATACTTTAGATGTATCGGTTACATACTTTGCAATTTCTTGTCCGTAACCATAATATTCTTCAAGAATTTCTTCCATTGTAAAGCCTTCTGTTTCATAAAACTTCTCAAATAAACGATTTTTCTCATCTAAATTACGACGAAGTTTTTCTTCAAATACTTCTTTATCAAGTAAGTCGGCCATACGAATTCCTACACGTGCTGCTTTATCCATGTATGCAGGTCCGATCCCTTTACCAGTTGTCCCAATTTTATTCTCACCACGACGCGCTTCTTCCACTTCATCTTGCTTCAAGTGGTACGGTAAGATGACGTGCGCACGATTTGAAATACGTAAGTTTTCAGTTGTTACCCCTCGGTCATGCAATCCCTTTAACTCTTTTACTAATGCTTTAGGATCTACAACCATCCCGTTACCGATTACTGAAATTTTATCTTTATAAAAAATACCAGATGGGATTAAGTGAAGTTTATATGTTTCGCCACCAAAAATAATGGTATGCCCCGCATTATTACCACCTTGATAACGAGCAATTACTTCTGAATTCTCGGATAGGAAGTCGGTAATTTTCCCTTTACCTTCGTCTCCCCATTGTGTTCCTACTACTACAACTGATGTCATAATCAGCACCTCCGTCAGACGCTTTCACGCGTCCTGAATCAAACAGTGTAATTGTACCAACGTAAGCCCTTCACGTCAACCAATAACACGAAAAAACACGAACGCAAAATGTATTCATACATTTATTGTTCGTGTTTTGTTAATAATCTGGTGTAGGTTGTTGATGTTGACTCCAATCAATATTAACAAACTTATTGAACTCTTTGACAAAAGCAAGGGTGACGGTTCCTGTAGGACCATTCCGCTGTTTCGCAATGATAATTTCAATCATATTTTGATTTTCAGTCTCTTTATCGTAATAATCTTCACGATATAAGAAAGATACGATATCCGCATCTTGCTCAATACTTCCTGATTCACGTAAATCGGACATCATTGGCCGCTTGTCTTGACGTTGTTCTACTCCACGAGAGAGCTGTGATAAAGCGATAACTGGAACTTGTAACTCACGAGCAAGTGATTTTAATGAACGGGAAATTTCCGATACCTCTTGCTGACGGTTTTCTTTTCCATTTCCACTTCCTACAATTAGCTGCAAGTAATCAATTAATATCATCCCAAGTCCATACTCTTGTTTCAAACGACGACATTTTGAGCGGATTTCATTAATTCGAATACCTGGTGTATCATCGATAAATATCCCAGCATTTGATAAGCTGCCCATGGCCATCGTTAGTTTACGCCAATCTTCCGCAGTTAATGCTCCTGTACGTAAAACTTGTGCATCGATATTCCCTTCAGCACACAACATACGCATTACAAGTTGTTCTGCACCCATCTCTAAACTAAAGATGGCAACATTTTCTTCCGTTTTAGTCGCAACGTTTTGTGCTACATTTAGCGCAAAGGCGGTTTTACCAACGGAAGGACGTGCTGCGACAATGATTAAATCATTGCGTTGAAAACCTGCTGTTATACGATCTAAATCTCGGAATCCAGTAGGAACTCCAGTAATGTCGCCTTTACGAGAATGAAGAAGCTCAATATTGTCATAGGTTTGAACAAGGACATCTTTTATATGCCTGAAATCACCTGCATTTTTTCGATTAGAGACTTCCATCATTTTTTTCTCAGCTTCAGAAAGCAAAGCTTCGACTTCATCTTCACGTGTAAATCCATCTTCAACAATATTCGTCGCTACGCGAATCAAGCGGCGAAGTAGTGCTTTTTCTTCTACAATACGCGCATAATGTGCAATGTTAGCTGCGGTAGGTACCGAGTTGGCGATTTCTGTTAAATACGAAAGTCCACCCACATCTTCAAGTTCTTTTTTCGACGCTAACTCTTCTGTTACAGTTACCACGTCAATTGGTTTACCTTGATCACTTAAGCGGTTCATTGTTTGGAAAATCTTTTGATGTGCTACCCGATAAAAATCTTCGGATTGTAATATCTCTGCAGCTGTAATGAGCGCTTGAGGCTCTAAAAAGATTGCCCCAATAACGGACTGCTCAGCTTCTTGATTATGAGGGGGAATCCTGTCCATCATGGGCTCGCTCATGTACGTCTCTCCTTACGCTTCTTCCGTCACATGTACTTTCAATGTTGCTGTAACTTCTTGATGTAATTTTACCGGAATGTTTGTATAGCCTAGGCCACGAATCGCATCGTTTAATTCCATTTTTCGTTTGTCGATTTTAATTCCCGTTGACTTTTGAAGTTGTTCCGCTACTTGCTTCGTTGTAATTGATCCAAATAAACGTCCACCTTCACCAGACTTTGCTTTTAATTCAACTGTAATTTGTTCTAATTTTTCTTTTAGCTTTTTCGCATCTTCATGCACTTGTTCAGCATGTTTATCTTCTTTTCGTTTTTGACCATCTAATGCACTAATCGTTGCTTGATTAGCCTCAGTTGCGAGATTGTTTTTTAACAAAAAGTTATGTGCATATCCATCTGCTACATTTTTAATTTCGCCTTTTTTCCCTTTGCCTTTAACATCTTTTAGAAATATTACTTTCATGTTGATTGGCCTCCTTCGACAATTTCAAGAATTGCTAATTTTAGTTGTTCAATTGCAGCCTCGATAGTACCATTTTGTATTTGACATGCGGCATTTGTTAAATGCCCCCCACCACCAAGTTTTTCCATAATCAATTGAACATTAATTTCACCTAGAGAGCGAGCACTGATTCCGATATCTCCATTATCTTTTTTAGCGACTACAAAAGAGGCCGAAACATCTTTCATCGTCAGCAAGATATCTGCAGTTTGTGCGATGAGCACTTGGCTATAAGGGTTTGTTTCTTCCCCATGTCCAATCGCAATGCCTTCTCGGAAAAACTCTACCGTTTGTACAATTTTCGAACGTTCAATGTAAGTATCAATATCTTCTTTGAGTAAGCGTTGAACTAACACCGTATCTGCTCCATTTGTACGTAAGTAGGAGGCGGCTTCAAACGTTCTTGCTCCTGTTCGAAGGGTAAAGCTCTTCGTATCGACGATAATGCCTGCAAGCATTGCGGTTGCTTCAAGCATCGTTATCTTATCATGTTTAGGTTGGTATTCGAGTAATTCTGTTACAAGCTCTGCTGTCGATGAAGCGTAAGGCTCCATATAAACGAGCATTGTATTTGAAATAAACTCTTCCCCTCGACGATGATGGTCAATCACAACTACTTTTTCAGCACGATTTAATAACTTTTCATCAATCACCATGCTCGGTTTATGTGTATCTACAATGACCAGCAATGTACGATCCGTCAATTTAGATAAAGCCTCTTCAGGTGAAATAAAACGTTCAAATAAATTTGGCTTATTTTTCACTTCTTCCATTAACCTGGTGACGCTTTGATCTAGTTCATCGAAATTTACGACTACATAGCCATTGATCTGATTCATCTCTGCCATTTTTCGGACACCGATTGACGCGCCGATTGCATCCATATCCGGCAATTGATGTCCCATTACAAATACTTGGTCACTATCTTGAATTAAATCACGTAACGCATGAGAAATTACACGTGCTCTAACGCGTGTACGTTTTTCGACTGGGTTCGTTTTCCCACCAAAAAATTTCACTTTCCCATTTGGTTGTTTGATGGCGACTTGATCTCCCCCGCGCCCTAAAACTAAATCTAAACTCGATTGTGCCAGTTCGCCTAGCTCAACTAATGAAGAAGAGCCGGCTCCAACACCAATACTAAGCGTTAACGCTAAATTTAGTTTTGATGTGGTTTCCCGAATATCATCTAAGATTGCAAACTTCGTTTTTTCAAGATCAACCAATATGGATTCATTCAAGACGGCTATGAAACGATCTGATGAGATGCGCTTCACATAAATTCCGTAGCCCGCTCCCCAATTATTGACGAGAGATGTTACCAAACTATTTAACTGACTGCGTGTTTGATCATCCATTCCTTGTGCGAGTTCATCGTAATTATCGATAAACAATACGCCAATGACACTTCGGTCTGCATAATATAACTCCTCAATTTCAGTTTGTTCTGTGATATCGAAGAAATAGAGGAGTTTCTCTTCTTGTTTATAAAATACATTAAATTTTTTGTTGGATAAACTAATAATTTGTTCTTTGCTATCTTCTTGCTTCATAAGAGCATGAAATTCATCAGACAATGTAAATAAATCTTCTCCAATTAATGAATCAAATTCAAGTTCTTTTGTCATATAGGGATTCGCCCACTCAATCGTCCAATTCTCATTCACTAATAAAATTCCAATTGGCATTTCAAGTAATGCTTCTTCCCCTACACGTTTCACACGATACGACAAAGTCTCAATATGTTTCTCAGTCTCATCATACAATCGTCTTTCCATTTGCCAGCCAAAAATTAAGACTAACCCAAATAGAAAAGCAACTATAAAGCCTATCCAAATATGCCAGAACAGGAGCATAAGAGCGCTTAAGAGGCCGAGCAATGATAGAAAAATCAAAGGGATTCGTATTGGTCTTTTTCTAAAAAATGCTGACATTTTTTCAGCTCCTTATTTAATGTTCTTGTTCTTAACATACGAACGGAGGTTAAATCCGATATCGAAGACTCCAAGTAGTAGGGTTAGAGATTGTAAAGGGAATGCTAAAATTGTTGCAATTATTGACGCCCATTTCGGCCATCTTTGTTCGGTTACATAAAACCGAACAAACGAGACTCCTTGTAAAAATAGCAAAACACGCAATAGTAAGGCTACATTTGCAAATGCCATAAATGCGAAAGTTCCTTTATCTAATTCTACAAACAAAGTGATGACCAGCACAATCATGTAATACCATAAAACAGACTTCGGTAATTTCATGTGTTGAAATGCTGGAAACTTTGGAACATCCAAGCCTAGTTTTTTTAATACCGGTAATTGAATTTGAATAAATACATAAACAAATAGGAACAACGATATGACAATTAACGACGGCAAAACGGTTTGAAACATCAGTAAGGCATCCGCCACAATCATCTCATAATCTTTTGGCAGAGCATTAAACCGCTCTAAAAACACACCCATCTGATCATACTGATCCGTTGTTAATGCCATCAATTCTTTTACAGGATTGAATTCAAACAAAAGTACACTGATTACGTATTGAATAGAGATGGTCAAAAGTAGCACAATGCCCGTCGATAAGAGCATAAATAACTTACTTTTTTTAAGTCGAATTGCATCTCCAATAATAAATCCTAGCAACGCATGAATCATGGCAAAAGGAACCGCTAACCATCCGCCCACTAAAATTGACATGAATATACTTACTACCGTGACGAGAATGGATGCTTTTCGATTAAATTTTGCACTATACCAAGCAATAGGGATAGCGATAAAGAGGGATGTAAACAGGCTGACAACGGGCACATAAAAAGAAACAGCCAACAATATAGTAAATAGCGCAATCATCATTGCACCGAACGTTAGCTGTTTCGTTTGTTCATTCGGCATTCAAAATCCTTCCTAACTTAAAAAACATGTATTCAGCATGAAATTGTCATAATCCATCACCTTCTATAGGTAGGGATAAACAACAACTACTTGCTCACTTAGTTGCCACTGATTCAATAGAGGTTTAATACTCTCTATGAAAGCGTAACTTTCTTTATCTATTGTATCATGTCAAACAAGATGCAACAAAAGTTCAAAACTACTATAGTTTAGACATTAAAAAAAAGACCGGTTTCCCGGTCTTTTAATCATTCATGTTCAGTTCTTATCTCTCTTCAGTAGAGAATGGAAGTAGAGCCATGATACGTGATAATTTGATTGCTGAAGTTAATTTGCGTTGGTATTTCGCGCTTGTTCCAGTAACTCGACGTGGAAGAATTTTTCCGCGTTCTGATACGAACTTTTTAAGCAAATCAACATCTTTATAGTCGATATGCGTAATATTGTTAGACGTGAAATAGCAAACCTTTTTGCGTCTTTTGCCTCCGCGACGTGGTGCCATATCGTTTCGCCTCCTTAGTATTTGGTTTTATTTTGGTGTGTATAAAAGTCATTATGCTAATTAGAACCGTCTAGTTACAGGCGGTACTTTACCATTTTTTAGAACGGCAAATCATCGTCTGAAACTTCAATTGGACCGCTTCCACTAGCGAATGGATCTTCATTTACACGTGTATAGTTTTGCTGATTTGGTGATTGATTCTGTTGATAAGATGGATATTGATTGTTTTGGTTTGAACCGCCACTATAAGGCTGACCTTGTTGTGAACGATCTCCACCAGAACTATTACGTGGTTCAAGGAATTGAACACTATCAGCTACAACTTCAGTCGTGTAAACACGCTTTCCATCTTGGCCTTCATAGCTCCCAGTTTGAATGCGCCCTTCGACACCTGCCAAGCTTCCTTTTTTCAGGAAATTCGCTGTGTTTTCAGCTGGCTTTCTCCAAACAGTACAGTTAATAAAATCCGCTTCCTTTTCACCTTGTTGGTTAGAGAATGCGCGATTTACAGCTAGTGTAAAACGAGCCACTGCTACTCCACTTGGTGTATAACGAAGCTCCGGATCTTTTGTCAGTCTTCCGACTAATACGACTCGGTTAATCATCAGAATACAACCTCCCTCGTCTGCAAGTTGTTTCGAGTATACTCGACGTTAAATTCTTATTTACCTTCTACGTTGACAGCTACAAAACGAATAATATCTTCGTTAATGTTAGCAAGACGGATGTACTCATCGATTGCTCTTGAATCAGCGTTTGCTTTCACGATTTGGTAGAAACCTTCGCGGAAGTCATTGATTTCGTAAGCTAAGCGGCGTTTGCCCCACTCTTTTGATTCGATGATTTCAGCACCATTTGAAGTTAAGATTTCGTCGAAACGAGCTACTAAAGCTTTTTTCGCATCATCTTCAACTGTTGGGCGAATGATGTACATTAATTCGTACTTTTTCATTATTTTGCACCTCCTTATGGACTTAGGCCTGACTGTTGACAGTAGGCAAGGAGTAAGTAACGTTCATTACTCACATCAACTGATTGTATCACGAATTCATTACACATGCAACTACTGAATAATAGACAGCATTTGCTTATTCGCTATACTACTAATTAAAGAGGTGAAAAGAATGATCGACTGGAACAATCCAACTAAAATCATTGAATTAGACCTTCAACAAATCGGTAAGACTAATTTACTATGGACAATTAGTTTAAGTGTACTGCTCTTACTAGGAAATAGCATTGTCCATCAAGATTTCTCAGTTGAGATGTCTTGGCTTGGATTCTTATTTTTTATCATTGGATACACGCTATTAATTATCATGCATGAAGTCGTCCACTTAATTGGCTTTATCGTATTTGCTAAAGTTTCTTGGCGCTCTCTTGAATTTGGTATTAATTTGAAATTAGGGGTTGCATATGCTACGACCAAAGAACCTGTCCAAAATAAAGCGTTAAGAAACGTTTTAATCCTTCCATTTTGGTTAACTGGCATTTTTCCTGCTTTTGTAGCAATTTCTATTAATAGTCCATTGCTCGCATTACTCTCCGCTTGGTTAATCGCTGGGGCTGCAGGAGACTTTGCCATGATAAAAGAGCTTCGCACAATCCATAATGATGCTTGGATTCGAGATGATCCAGAACTACCTAAACTATATATTTTCGAACAAAAATAAAACTACTATCAGCTAATTAACATAAAAGTTTCGTATTCATCTCTTTTGCACTCTATACAAAAAGATGAGAATCGGCTATTTCTACTAATATAAAAATGAAATGACCTGCTCCGGTGGGAAAGCGAAGACGCCGAACTCACGGAAAGCGGTTAATTCATGAATGAATCTCTATTGAAAAAAATGATGGTCGGCTATTTCTTACACTTTCCGCAGACGAAACGCTAGCCTCCTCGGCCCAGCTGTCCTTGACAGCCGAGCCTGCGGGGTCTAGCCTGTCTCGTTTTCCCGCAGGAGTCTTCAGAAATAACCGAACATCTACCCACTGAAATTATATGAAGCAAAATGCTTATAAAAGTGATATCTATTGAATGAAATGGAAGCGGCAAAAACATATATTTATACGGTAAAAGATACTTTATCGTCAGGATCTTCAACTAAACATATTCATGCTTATAAATTCTACAGATTATCTTGTATTTCCTCTACATAAATAGAAATGAAATGACCGACTCCTGTGGGACAGCGCAGACGTCGAAATCCACTCGAGCAGTGCTCGAGTTAGTTCGGCGCAAGCCCACGGAAAGCGGTCATTTCATGACATTCTTCCTCTCTTTCATATTAAAAAACAATTTGTAATCGAAAGTGTATTTATCAATATAACAGGATAAAGTTTCTTATCCATCTCTTTTGCACTTTAGACAAAAAGATGAGAATCGGCTATTTCTTACACTTTCCGCAGACGAAACGCCAGCCCCCTCGTCCCAGCTGTCCTAGATAGATGAGACTGTGGGGTCTAGCTTGTTTCGTTTTTCTGCAGGAGTCTTCAGAAATAGCCACCCATTTTTCTACAGAAATAGGAATGAAATGTCCGACTCCTGTGGGATAGCGAAGACGTCGAAATCCACTCGAGTAGAGCTCGAGTGAGTTCGGCGCGAGCCCACGGAAAGCGGTCATTTCATGACATTCTTCCTCTTTTTCATATTAAAAAACAATTTGTAATCGAAAGTGTATTTATCAATATAACAGGATAAAGTTTCTTATCCATCTCTTTTGCACTTTATAAAAAAGATGAGAATCGGCTATACCTTAAGCTTTCCCACGGACGAAACGCCAGCCTTTTCGGCTTAGCTGTTTATGACAGCTAAGCTTGTGGGGTCTAGTTTGTTTCATTTTCCGCAGGAGTCGTCAGAAATAGCCGATTATCTTCCTACTAAAATCATTTGATGTGATACATTTACACAAACTGAAACAGGTGCTCCTACGGCTACACACCGCAATAGAAATAGCTTTTTTACGTCAATACTTCAACTGACTTTCGGTAGGAAATCCAGTCGCCAGATGGGATTTCCAACATTTTCATTGACTCATCACAAATGGTATAGACCGCCACCTCTAAAAGTTCATCCATCGTTTGCACATTGACGAATTCCTTTGAATACAAATCAGTCGAATCATCCCCCGTATATCCTTCTAACAGATCCAGTGCTGGCCACAAATGGTCAGGTACTTCATAAATTTCACCAAAAATCGTAGAATCATTTGTTAGTTCAATTGCAGGGTACCCATTCCCTGTGTCAAACATTTTTGCTTGAAGTATTTGGCGTTCATATAAAAGTGTAGCGCCATCAAGTACATGATGATTTTTTTCTCCACGTAACAATGTCCCATATACATATAACTTCATATACAATCCCCTTTTTCTATGTTCAGATAAAGAAATAACATCCCTTTTTAAAGAGTTTATCACCTTTTTAAATTAAAATATCTTTCTTTTCAATTAATTTATGAACTTTTTTAATTAGAGTTACCTTCTCCTATTTTTCCACTGTAAAATTCAAGGCTTAAAAAATGATGGATTCAATTAATTTATTATTTCTTGAAGCCATAAAAAAAGGATTAGCCGATGTATCGACTAATCCGAAATTGATTTAAACATTAAAGCGGAACAACATAACGTCCCCGTCTTGAACAATATATTCTTTACCCTCTAATCGTACTTTACCCGCTTCTTTAGCTGAAGCCATTGAACCATTGTCTACTAAATCATTGTAAGAAACTGTCTCAGCACGGATGAAGCCACGTTCGAAGTCTGTATGAATAACTCCTGCACATTGAGGTGCTTTCATGCCTTTACGGAATGTCCATGCACGAACTTCTTGTACACCTGCCGTAAAGTAAGTGGCAAGACCTAATAATTGATAAGCTGCTTTAACTAGTTGATCTAACCCAGATTCTTTAATGCCTAATTCATCCAGGAACATCGCTTTTTCTTCTTCATCTAGTTCAGCCATTTCTTCTTCGATTTTTGCACAAACTACAATAACTTGCGCATTATCAACTTTAGCAAATTCGCGAACCTTTTGAACGTATTCATTTTCTTCCGCATTTGCAATTTCATCTTCTGCAACATTTGCTACATAAAGCATTGGCTTAACCGTTAATAAATGGAAACCTTTCACTATACGTAATTCTTCTTCTGTAAACTCAACAGAACGTCCAGGTCTTTCTTCTTCAAAAGCATCACGAAGTTTGATTAATACCGGCTCTTCAATCATTGCATCTTTATCTTTTTGCTTGACCATTTTAGCAACCCGTTGTAAACGCTTTTCTACGCTCTCTAAGTCCGCTAAAATAAGTTCTAGATTGATGACTTCAATATCTGAAATCGGGTCTACTTTTCCAGATACATGCGTCACATTTTCATCCGCAAAACAACGGACTACTTGGCAAATCGCATCAACTTCACGAATGTGAGCTAAAAACTTATTCCCAAGTCCTTCTCCCTTACTAGCACCTTTAACAATTCCTGCAATATCTGTAAACTCAAAAGCTGTAGGGATTGTTTTTTTCGGAACCACAAGTTCCGTTAATTTTTGAAGACGCTCATCGGGTACTTCAACAATTCCAACATTTGGATCAATTGTACAGAATGGATAATTGGCAGCCTCTGCCCCTGCTTTTGTAATTGCATTAAATAAAGTGGACTTACCGACATTTGGTAATCCTACGATTCCTGCTGTTAACGACATTTGGGTTCCCAACCTTTCATTGTGACTAGCTTTTCTATTTATATACTAGCTTTAAGTTTATTTTTTACGACTTTAAATGCCCCTACATGTATGACTCATATTGTTGGTTTCCAATTCCAAATAACCGACTTCGATTATTATTAAAAATAACACAACTTATTTATTATAGGTTTTAAAGAGACCCTTGTCTATTGTTCTGAAGTGGGTTCAGCATGCTTTAAGACTTTTTTCATCTTTTTTTGAAATTCTCTTCTCGGTATCATGACACTGTGTTGACAGCCTTCGCATTTAATTCGCACATCCGCACCCATTCGAATAATCTTCCATTCGTTTGTGCCGCAAGGATGTTGCTTTTTCATTTCGACAACGTCACCAAGTTCAAAGACTTTTTCGCTCATTAAACTTTCCCCTTATCTTGTTTCTTTACAGGATCACCTGTTCCCGCATCGACAGATCCATCTTTCTTTTGATACATAACCATTTTCGGATACGGAATTTCAATTCCATGTTCATCCATAAATATTTTTAAATCTCTTCGAATGATGCGACCTACAGAGAAATGCTGCATTGGTTTTGTTTCAGCTGTGATTCGCATAACTACTTCAGATGCTGCTAAATTTTGTACCCCTAATAATTCAGGCTGTTTCACAATCTGTTCGTATTTCTCCGGAAGTGTGGAAAGGAATTTTCGAATCAGTTCCTCTGACTTTGGTATGTCAACTTCATACGCAATGCTGACATCAATAATTGCTACGGAGTTGTTTAAGGAGTAGTTTACGACTTCAACAATCGTGCCGTTCGGGAAAATATGAATTTCACCATTTAAGCCTTTCAGCTTTGTAGTTCGTAAACCAATTTCTTCAACAACCCCTTCGGCAGCTCCTATACGCACATAATCACCAACAGAAAATTGATCTTCGAAAATAATAAAGAAACCCGTAATGACATCTCGCACTAGATTCTGTGCGCCGAAACCAACTGCCAATCCAAGCACCCCAGCTCCTGCAAGTAAACCGGTAACCTTAATTGTTAATGCAGAAAGCACTGCTAATATAGCAGCAAAATAAACCACGTAGGCGAGTACATTTTCAAGCAATTTGAGCATTGTATTTTGCCTACGTTCTGTATATCTCAAGGGTGTTTTCATTCGTACTTCAAACACTTTTCGAATAACTCGCTTTCCTACTTTAACAACAATTCCTGCGAGGAACATAATAAAAATTATTTTTAAAATTACAATTCCTACACCTATCCATAAACCTTCGTCTAACAGTAAAGTTTTCACACTTTCTGTCATCGTCTTAATGTTCAAATGAACGACCACCTTTTGAATAAAGCTCATTTCCAAAACGTATACTAAGAAAAAAAGAGAGTGAGCTTTCAATTATGTTTGCATTTTCATCACGTTTACAAGTTGAAGATTTTTTTTATAAAGATACAGGAATCGTTTGGCGCTTAAGCACACTATTTCTCCAGCTCATTCCGTATGATAAAACGAATCTAGTTTTTTGTTGTATTGGCACCGACCGTTCCACTGGGGACGCTTTAGGACCTTTGATAGGCACATGGCTAAGTGAACATCCTTTATTTCCTTATGAAGTAGTTGGCACATTGCAACAACCATTACATGCTTTGAATTTACACCAGACCGTAGATTCACTACAAGCAAGAACAACTAAACCATATGTAATTGCTATTGATGCCTGTTTAGGGAAAGTAGAGAAGATTGGCCATATCATTGTTGATACAGGACCTTTATTTCCTGGAAAAGCAGTGAAAAAGGAATTACCTCCCGTTGGAGATCTATCCATTAAAGGAATTGTCAATGTTGGTGGCTATCAAGAGTTCACTGTTTTACAAAATACTCGGCTTCAATTGCCGTATGATATGGGGAAAGTTTTATCTCGTGCAATATTACTCGCTTGGCAACGGCACCAATTGAAATTGGTAAGCAATAGCCACCACAATACCTACAACTAAAATCCCTGGTAATAAATTGGCTACTCTTATTTTAGTCAATCCAATCATATTTAAACCAATCGCAATAATCATCACTCCACCAGTTGCCGTCATTTCTTGTATAAATAATGCGAGTGCTTCTTCTGGAATGAACCGACTAATCTGCGTAGCAAACAGTGCAATCGTTCCTTGATATAACACAACAGGCACTGCAGAAATCAATACACCAATTCCTAATGTTGTCGCTAAAATAATAGATGTAAACCCATCAATTAATCCTTTTACGATTAATAAATCATGGTCATTGCGTAATCCACTATCCAGGGAACCAATAATAGCCATTGAACCAATGATAAAAATTAATGTAGCTGATACGAATCCCTGAGCAATGCTAATATTTTCACCTTTTTTATTTTTACCGACTTTGGACTCTAACCAATGGCCAAATCGATTAAGTTGATGATCTAAATCAATCCATTCACCGATAACTGCACCAAATACTAAACTAATAATAACTATTAAAAATTGACCACTCTCAAATCCCATTTGAAAACCAATTACTGTTACCGCAAGACCAATCGCATACATAACTGTTTGCTTCATGTTTTCAGGGATATTCTTCAACAGTCTTCCAATGATCGTCCCGACAATGATGAGAATCGCATTGATTAATGTTCCTAATAAGACCATATGTGACTCCTCATTTCAACTAAAATAGACCTATTATCTTAAAGGTTTCTCTTTAAGATAATAGGTAGATTAATCTTCTAATAATTCTAAAATACGTTCTAAATCATCTTCAGAGAAAAATTCAATCTCTATTTTCCCTTTATTCTTCGATTTCTTAATCATTACATTTGTTCCAAAGTAATCACGTAGTTGTGATTCTTTTTCTTCGATAAAAATATCTTTATTCTTTGTTGATAATGTTTCACGTGAAACATCTTCATTCATACGTTGGACAAGCGTTTCTAGTTGCCTAACATTTAAATTCTCTTTAATTACTTTATCTGCTGTAGAAGGAATTAATTTTTTTCGCTTGATTCCAAGTAATGCACGTCCATGTCCCATGGACAGTTTATTAGCAGATATTTGCTCTCTAACTACTTCTGGTAAAGATAATAAACGAATGTGATTTGCGATATGTGGCCGGCTTTTCCCAAGTCGAAATGCCAGTTGTTCTTGTGTTAAATTTAAGTTTTCCATTAAATTTTGATAAGCATCTGCTTCTTCAATAGGTGTTAAATCTTCACGTTGTAAATTTTCAAGTATTGCTATTTCCATCATTTGTTGCTCTGTAAACTCTCGGATAACTGCAGGAATCTCGTTTAAACCAGCTGCTTTAGAAGCTCGAAAACGACGCTCACCCACTACAATTTCAAATGATTTACCTTTTCTTCTTAAAATAATTGGTTGAAGAACTCCGTGTTCTTTAATCGACTCTGCTAATTCCCCCAAAGCTACTTCATCAAATATTTTCCGTGGTTGATATGGATTCACTTTAATTTCTCTTAAAGGAATTTTTTCAACAGATTCCATTTGATTAATTGATTCTCCTGGAAAAAGAGCGTTTATGCCTTTTCCTAAACCTTTAGACATTTCGAATCACTTCCTTCGCCAAATCTAGATATACTTCTGCCCCCCGCGATTTTGGATCGTAAATAATTATGGGTTCTCCGTGACTTGGCGCTTCGCTTAATCGAACATTTCGCGGAATAATTGTTTTATAGACTTTATCTTGGAAGTATTTTTTTACTTCATCTATTACTTGGATGCCTAAATTTGTGCGTGCATCAAACATTGTCAATAAAACACCATCTATGACCAATTGATGATTTAAGTGTTTTTGAACTAATCGAATTGTACTTAACAATTGGCTCAATCCCTCTAACGCATAATATTCACATTGAACAGGAATTAAAATGGCGTCCGATGCTGTTAATGCATTGATTGTTAATAATCCTAGAGAAGGCGGACAATCAATAATTATATAATCGTAATCGTCTTTCACATCTTGAAGCGCGCGTTTTAATCGAACTTCTCTAGATATTGTCGATACAAGTTCAATTTCAGCACCAGCCAACGAAATGGTAGCCGGAATCACATGCAAGTTTTCAACTTTTGTTTCTAAAATAACTTTTTTAGCGTCTATATCATCTATTAATACGTCATAAATACATTGGTGTACGTCACCTTTGTTTACACCAACACCACTTGTCGCATTACCTTGGGGGTCTGTATCCATAAGCAAAACTTTTTTCCCTAAGTACGCAAGGCATGCGCTTAAACTTACTGATGTTGTTGTTTTCCCTACGCCGCCTTTTTGATTGGCGATCGCAATAATTCTACCCACGCGTGCACCTGCTTTCTTCTCATAGATTCTAGATAATGCTCCATTTCCCACTCTCGTTTTAATGTTTTACTCAAACGTGAGTTTTTGAATCGCATGATTTTAAGTCAGAGTCGATTTATGAAGCATTTTTTATTTGGTATTTATTTTCATTCTAACAGAATTTTTGTTTAATAAAGCATGTTATTCTTGTTACAAAACAAAAAAACTCTTGCTATTAAGAAAGCAAGAGTTCACGATTTAACCTATTTAAGATTTTTTTTTCGGGATTTTAACTGTAATTTGATAGAAGTGCTCGAGTTCTTCTTCTTCCGTTTCCATCTTAATCCCCGTTTTTGCTACCATTGCAAATGACTGTCTAAGTGTATTTAATGCAATTCTTACATCACGACTAACCGTCTTTCTCTTTGGTTTTTCTTTTTTATCTGCAACCACTTGCGGGTTCATTAATTCATCGACTTTCTTTTCCAGCTGTTTCACATTAAATTGTTGTTCCACAACTTCATAGAATAAGGCGATTTGTTTTTCTTCATCTTTAATCGGCATTAGTGCACGAGCATGGCGTTCAGAGATTTCCCGCTTTAAAATTCCATCTTGGATGGTTTTTGGCAATTTTAACAGTCTTAATTTGTTGGCAACTGTTGATTGCCCTTTACCTAATCGTTGAGCTAAAGCTTCTTGAGTAAGTTCATGAAGTTCTAACAATTTTTGATAAGCTAATGCTTCTTCAATAGCTGTTAATTCTTCACGTTGTAAATTTTCGATTAATGCAATTGATGCGGTTTCTTTATCACTTAAATTACGAACAATCGCAGGTACTTCTCCCCACTCAAGTTTCGTCATCGCCCGAAAGCGACGTTCTCCTGCAATAATCTCATATCGATCATCGTCCATTTTGCGAACGACAATCGGTTGAATTACTCCATGGGTATGAATGGTACGAGCTAATTCTTCGATTTTAGATTCATCAAAAACAGTCCGAGGTTGAAAACGATTCGGAACGATAGATTTTAAAGGGATCTTTAATACTTCTTCATATTGATCGGCCATTTGCTTTGTAGCCGCTATTTCTTTTTCGCTACCCCCAAAAAAACGTGAAAAAGGACTTTTCATCCCCTAGGCACCACCTTTAAGAAACTCACTACTTGTACTTATTCGAGATAAATGTCTTCAATCCTTTATTAATGTTTCACGTGAAACATACTTTTTATAATGGAGTTTTATTTGGCACTCCAGGTTTTCTCGGATATTTTTTAGGAGTGCTTTTCACTTTATTAAATACAAACAATGATCTTTCACTATTTTCAACAGGAAGTGTGAAAGAAAATTCTTGAACTTTTTCCGCACCCAAAATGGTTACTGCTTTTTTCGCATCATTTAGCTCGTCTTGAGCAGCTGCAGCTTTCATCGCGACAAACTGACCACCCTTTTTTACTAGAGGAATACAAAGTTCCGATAATACAGATAACCTCGCTACAGCTCGAGCTGTCACAATATCATACTGTTCACGAAAAATAGAGTTTTGTCCAAATTCTTCTGCTCTCGCATGAACAAATTGAACATTCGTAAGATTTAATTGCTCACTTAAATGTGTGAGGAATTGAATCCGTTTATTTAATGAATCTACTATAGTAATTTGCAGTTCTGGAAAACAAATTTTCAATGGAATACTTGGAAACCCCGCTCCTGCACCTACATCACAAATGGATTGACCTTTCGAAAAATCCACATAAAAAGCCATGCTAATCGAATCATAAAAATGTTTTAAATAAACAGATGGTTGATCTGTAATTGCTGTTAAGTTCATTTTTTCATTCCACTCAACAAGTAGTTCATAATATTTATTAAATTGTTGAAGTTGTTGTGGGTTTAACTCAATCCCTTTTTCTTTAAGTGCTTCAACGAATTGATTTTGATTCATATTGGACCCCTTCCGTATATGAAGAATGGCTATATGCTGATAATAAGCTTATAGCCATTTTAATACTTATCCGGATATTTTAGCAATTCTACCTTGTTCAATATACACCAGTAAGATGGAAATGTCAGCAGGGTTTACCCCTGAAATTCTAGATGCTTGTGCAATTGATAAAGGTCTAACTTCTTTCAATTTTTGCTTAGCTTCACTAGCGATTCCAGAAATGGCATCATAATCAATTTGATCCGGAATTTTTTTATCTTCCATCTTCTTTAATTTCTCTACTTGTTGAAGCGATTTCTCAATATAACCTTCATACTTAATTTGAATCTCAATTTGTTCTTTCATTTCATCTGTTAAGTCAATTAATGATGGAGATAATTTTTCAATATCCATATACGTCATTTCAGGTCGTTTTAGTAAATCTTGCCCCTTGATTCCATCCTTTAGTTCCGTACCGCCTTTTGAACGAATGATTTCTTGCGTCTCTACATTTGGTTTTAGAATGGTCTTACGTAATCGAGCAATTTCTTCTTCAATTAAATTCTTCTTTGCTACAAAACGATTAAAGCGTTCTTCTGAAATTAATCCAGCATTAAATCCAATTTCCGTAAGTCTTAAATCTGCATTGTCATGACGAAGTAATAAGCGATATTCCGCTCTTGATGTCAGCAAGCGGTATGGTTCATTTGTGCCTTTAGTAACTAAGTCATCAATTAATACACCGATATAAGCATCTGAACGGCTTAAGATGATTTCTTCTTTATTTAATGCACGTGCTGCGGCATTCATTCCAGCCATTAATCCTTGACCAGCGGCTTCTTCATAACCAGAAGTTCCATTAATCTGACCAGCTGTATATAAATTTTGTATTTTTTTCGTTTCTAGTGTTGGCCATAATTGAGTAGGAACCATTGCATCATATTCAATCGCATATCCAGCTCGCATCATCTCAGCTTTTTCTAAGCCAGGAATGCTTTCAAGTAATTTACGTTGTACATGTTCAGGTAAGCTGGTAGAAAGTCCTTGTACGTAAACTTCACGTGTATTACGACCTTCTGGCTCTAAGAAAATTTGGTGACGCGGTTTATCATTAAAGCGAACAACTTTATCTTCAATCGATGGGCAATAACGTGGGCCTGTCCCTTTAATCATACCTGAGTACATTGGTGACAAATGTAAATTCTCATCTATCACTTGATGCGTACGTTCATTAGTATACGTCAACCAACATGGCATTTGATCCATAATATATTCAGTTGTCTCATAACTAAAAGCTCGTGGAACATCATCACCTGGTTGAATTTCTGTTTTGCTATAATCAATTGTCTTACTATTCACACGTGGTGGCGTTCCTGTTTTAAAACGGACTAAATCAAAGCCTAATTCACGTAAATTATCAGCTAATTTTAATGAAGGTTGTTGATTATTTGGACCACTTGAATATTTCAAGTCTCCAATAATAATTTCACCTCTTAAAAATGTTCCCGTTGTCACGATAACCGTTTTTGCTCGGTAGATGGCTCCGACTTGCGTAATGACACCTTTAATTTCGTTGTCTTCAATGATTAGTTCTTCCACCATCGCTTGGTGAATTGATAAGTTATCTTGTTCTTCCATCAAGCGTTTCATTTCTGCTTGATATAACACTTTATCCGCTTGAGCGCGCAATGCACGTACTGCAGGACCTTTCCCCGTATTTAACATTCTCATTTGAATGTGTGTTTTGTCGATTACTCTTCCCATTGCCCCGCCTAATGCGTCAATTTCTCGGACGACAATTCCTTTGGCTGGACCTCCGATGGATGGATTACATGGCATAAATGCAATCATATCTAAGTTAATGGTTAAAACAAGTGTTTTTGCACCCATCGCGGCAGCTGCTAAAGCCGCTTCAGATCCGGCATGCCCTGCACCAATAACAATCACATCGAACGAGCCCGCTTCAAATTTTTGCATGTTCGTTCATTCCTTCCTATCTTATATTATTAAGTTTCTCGCACTGGTATCATGCGAACGATTCATTCCAAATGATGTAGTTCATGAAGGCGTTGCCGCAAAACTAGGGCAACTATTGCTTTCGTCCTACTTACTTTCCTAAACAAAATTGTGAAAACAGTTGGTCAATTAAACTTTCTTCAACAGTATCTCCTGTTATTTCACCTAATATCTCCCACGTTCTTGTCACATCAATTTGAATCATATCTATCGGCACTGATCCATGAGCTGCATTTATAGCATCTTCAATGCTGTGTTTTGCTTGATGTAATAAAGCGATATGACGAGCATTTGATACATACGTCAAATCTCCACTTTCTAGAGAGCCTTCAAAGAACAGTGAAGCAATCGCTTCTTCTAACTGATCCACACCTTCTTCTTGCAATAATGAAGTAGTGACAATTCTTCTTTCCCCTGCGAGTTCTACAACGCGTTGACTATCAATTTTTTTCTCTAAATCGGTTTTATTAATCACAACAATAAAGTCCATGCCTTCAATTGCTTCAAATAACCTTTCATCTTCATACGTTAATTCGTCTGAATGATTCAGTACTAAAAGAATTAAATCTGCTTGTTTTAGGACTTGTCGTGATCGTTCAACCCCTATGCGTTCCACAATATCTTCTGTTTCACGAATACCTGCTGTATCAACGAGTTTTAATGGCACTCCTCGTACATTCACATATTCTTCAATCACATCACGAGTAGTGCCCGCTACGTCTGTCACAATTGCTTTGTTTTCTTGCACTAAACTATTCAATAACGATGACTTCCCTACATTAGGTCTTCCGACAATAACTGTAGATAGGCCTTCTCTTAAAATTTTTCCTTGAGTAGATGTTTGAAGTAAACCTTCAATTTCTTGCTTCACCCAAGTAGATTTTTCAATGATCATTGGAAGCGTCATTTCTTCAACGTCATCATATTCTGGGTAATCAATATTTACTTCCACTTGCGCTAATGTTTCAAGCAAAGCTTGTCTTAAACTGGCAATGAGTCGTGATAACTTTCCATCCATTTGTCCAAGCGCTACATTCATCGCTCTATCTGTTTTCGCGCGTATTAAATCCATAACAGCTTCTGCTTGAGACAAATCGATACGTCCATTTAAGAAGGCACGTTTTGTAAATTCTCCTGGCTCAGCTAGTCTTGCACCATGCCTCAGTGCAAGTTGTAATACTCGATTGACGGTGACCATTCCACCGTGGCAATTTATTTCAATTACGTCTTCTCTTGTAAAAGTTTTTGGACCTTTCATTAAAGACAACATAACTTCTTCTACTATGTCGCCTGTATGAGGCTCTATTAAATGTCCGTAATGGATCGTATGTGTAAGTTGTTCAGATAACTTCTTTTCTCCAGGCGAACGAAAAATTTGATCAGCTATGGAAATTGCTTCTGATCCACTTAATCGCACAATCGCAATTGCTCCTTCACCCATAGGTGTGGATATCGCAGCAATAGTATCGAATTCCATGATCGTCCACCTCCTGTCTTGTATTATCCACATGTGGATAACTAAAAACGGTCATGATTCTCTAACATATAACAATAGCATAAATTCATTCAAATCAAAAGCTGTAAAATTTTGCCTCCACAAGAAAACGGACCTTTTCGTCTAGTGACGTGAAGGTCCGTTTGTCATTACTTCAAAGGTTCGATAACTAAATATCGATTTGGTTCTGTTCCAACTGATACCGTTTCTATGTCTAATCGACGAGAAAGTGCGTTGTGTATTACTTTTCTTTCATAGGAAGGCATTGGTTCAAACTCGACTTTTTCACCTGATCGAATCGCTTTGTCCGCCATACGATCTGCCAATTGTTCTAATGATTCTTGTCGTCGTTCACGGTAGTTCTCAACATCTAGTTGAATCATTAAAAAGTTATTTGCGTATTTATTTGCAACTAGTTGGGCTAATTGTTGCAATGCATTTAGCGTTTGTCCACGTTTGCCAATTAGTAAGGCTGCTTTTTTACTTTCCAAACGAAGTGTTACATATTTACCCTGTTTTTTCGTCTGAATCGTTAAATCGTCGATTTTCATATTTATCGCAATTTCATGTAAATATGTTTTTGCTGCATCGACAGCCTGCTCTTGAGTGGATTCTGTACTTTTTAATCCGTCTTTTACTTCCTTAGGCACTTCAATTTCATTTGCTGGTGCTGTTGCAGGTTCAACTAAGTCAATATCATTTATTTGTGAGTCCAATTGTTCTTCATTGACCGTCACTTGCACTTCTGCAAGTTTGGTCCCAAATCCTAAAAAACCTTTTTTCCCTTTAAATAAAATATTTATAGTGACTTGCTCTCTCGTCACCCCTAGCTTTACTAATGCTGCAGATATCGCTTCTTCAGTTGTCGAACCCGTTTGCGTAATCTGATTCACTTTTTAGCCCCTCCAATTTTAGCAGATTGAAGTGTGTTTTTTTCCCAAGGTTTGTAAATTACCATATTTTGACTTAAAGAAATGACATTTCCAATTACCCAATAGAGAGTCAGTGCAGATGGCAAGAACAAACCAAATCCTGTAATCATAAATGGCATGAAATACATCATAATTTTCATTTGAGGATTATCCATGGCTGGTCCCGTACGAAGTACGAAGTACTGCATGATCCCCGCTAATATAGCTAAAATAATACTCGGTTCAGCAAGTGAGAACCACATAAATGCGCCTAAATTAATTTCAGGTGTAGAATTCATTCGACTAATAGCATGATAGAAACCAATTAATATAGGCATTTGAATGACGACAGGTAAACAACCTGCAGCTGGGTTTACACCTTTTTCTTTAAACATGGCCATCATTTCTTGTTGATACTTTTGCTGAGTTGCCCCATCTTTTGAACTGTATTTTTGCTTAAGTTTAGCCAGTTCTGGTTGAATTTCTTGCATTTTTTTCGAACTTTTTGTTTGTTTTATCATTAAAGGAAGAATTGCTAAACGAATGATCACCGTTACTAAAACAATTCCTAATCCGTAAGTCCCCAGCAATTCCTTAAACATTGTAATGAAGGCAACAAGAGGCCAAACAATAAATTCATTCCAAAAACCAGTACTGTCCTCATATATCGGTTGATTGTATTCTGTACATCCACTAAGTAAAAGTGTGACAGAAACGAGCATGAGAATGATAAATAAGCGTTTGTTCACTCATCTTCCCCCTAAATGACATTTCTTTTCTTCTATATATATATCTAAAAAATCTACTTGTTTTTGTTACTTTCACTTTTGATTCATTTTAGCCACTTTTAAAACATGCTGTAAGCTCTTCTTTGAATCGTGAAAATCTAAACTGGCCGCCTGATTTCTGGCGATAATAACATAATCCATATTTGGGTTAACTTCGTCTTTCATTTCCAAGAAAGATTGTCTGATATATCGTTTTATTCGATTGCGGACGACTGCATTCCCGACTTTTTTACTCACGGATAAACCAATGCGAAACTCCTCTTGTCCCTCTTTTGGTAAAAAGTATAAGACAAACTGGCGATTCGCAAAAGATTTCCCGTGTTTAAAAACTTTTTGAAATTCTGCGTTTTTCTTTACACGCTGACGCTTATTCATTTTTCACCTGCTTCACCTTCACGCATTCTTTAAAGAAAGATTTATCATCTTTCTCGGCTTTCGCCTGCGTCGATGTTAATCGCTGTCTATTAAAACAAATTAACATCTTCTTCGGCTTTGCCTGTGTCAAAATAGTTGTCTCTAAACATCCAGAGATTTAATACACTTATTTAGTTCTTCCTAATAAAGAAAGAAAAAAGACCACTGATGCGGATCAGTGGGCTTAAGCTGATAATACTTTTCTTCCTTTAAGACGACGTGCAGCTAATACGCGACGGCCATTTTTAGTACTCATACGAGCACGGAATCCGTGTACTTTGCTATGTTTACGTTTATTTGGTTGGTATGTGCGTTTCATTTATGTGACACCTCCTGAAAATTTGAAAGTCGATTTATCTCTTATAGACAGTCTTGGATATTATATATAGTTTGACCCCTAAATGTCAATAGGCTTTACAAATATGCTGTTTTTTCATCAGAAACTTAACAGCTTTAGAGTTGTCCACATATACGAGTTTCCCCATCCACTCCCTTGTGGATAGATAAAATCTTCAGTTTTTCTATCCACACCTCTTATCTACAACTTTTTCACAAACCAAGGGGTTGTGGACAACGTGATTGTGCATGAATATTCATTTTGTGGATAACCTTCAAGAGCGCTTGTAATTGTTCAGTTTTTTTGATACGATGTTTGTGTTTTACTGTTCAAAACTAAAAACAGGCCTCTAATGTTATCCACAACTGTTAGTAATCTGTGAATAACTTATCCAAAGGCACTTATTAACCTTTATCCACAACTTGTGATTTTGTGCATGACTTTACATATGATGTGTAAGTATGTCGATAAATAAAATTTTTAAAAAGGAGGTACATTGTTGGAACATTTAGAAGAACTATGGTCAAGTGTTCTTGCTCAAGTCGAGCAGAAAATTTCAAAACCTAGCTTTGAAACATGGCTTAAATCGACAAAAATGCTGACTTATCAAGGCGATACAGTGACGATTGCTGCACCTAACTCTTTTGCTCGAGATTGGCTTGATACTCATTATGTCCACTTAATTGCTGGGATATTAACGGAATTAACTGGCGAAGGATTGTCGATTAAATTTGTTGTGCCAAAAGATCAAAATATAGAAGATTTTTCACTGCCTAAACCGATTGTTTCCATGAAAGATAATGAACAACCAGAGTTTTCACCTGGCATGTTGAATTCGAAATATACATTTGATACTTTTGTTATCGGCTCAGGTAACCGTTTTGCTCATGCAGCTTCACTTGCGGTAGCCGAAGCACCTGCAAAAGCATATAATCCCCTCTTTATTTACGGTGGTGTGGGGCTTGGAAAAACCCATCTCATGCATGCAATTGGCCACTATGTACAAGAACATAATCCAAATGCTAAAGTTGTTTATTTATCTTCAGAAAAATTCACGAATGAATTTATTAACTCCATTCGTGATAATAAAACCGTTAATTTCCGAAATAAATATCGTAGTGTCGATGTACTATTAATAGATGATATTCAATTTTTAGCAGGAAAAGAACAAACTCAAGAAGAGTTTTTCCATACATTTAATACATTGCATGAAGAATCTAAACAAATTGTCATCTCTAGTGACAGACCACCAAAAGAAATTCCAACACTCGAAGATCGCTTACGCTCTCGATTTGAATGGGGCCTAATAACAGATATAACGCCACCAGACCTAGAAACACGGATTGCGATATTGCGGAAAAAAGCGAAAGCCGATGGACTCGACATTCCTAATGAAGTCATGATGTATATTGCGAATCAAATTGATTCGAATATTCGTGAGTTAGAAGGCGCCTTAATCCGCGTAGTTGCTTACTCTTCATTAGTAAATAAAGATATGAATGCGGATTTAGCAGCTGAAGCATTAAAAGATATTATGCCAAATGCTAAACCTAGAATGATTACCATTTTGGATATTCAAAAAACGGTTGGCGAACACTATCACATTAGATTAGAAGATTTTACGGCGAAGAAACGCACTAAATCAATTGCCTTTCCTAGACAAATTGCCATGTATCTATCTCGTGAATTAACTAATTTCTCACTACCGAAGATTGGGGAGGAATTTGGAGGCAGGGATCACACGACTGTTATTCATGCTCATGAGAAGATTTCAACTCTATTAAAAGAAGATCAAGCTCTTCAACAAGATATCAAGCAAATTAAGAGTCTATTAGGCAAGTCTTAATAACTGTGGACAACTCCACTGTGGACTGCCTAGTTTTTACACAGTCTATCAACATGTGGATAGACTGTTTTCATTCAGAAAAACAGACTTATCAACAAATCCACAGGCCCTATTACTATATCTATTATTCTTTTAAAACATTAATAAATATATAAGCGAGGTATAAAAGATGAAATTTGAAATCATGCGTGAACGATTATTGGATGGATTAAATGATGTAATGAAAGCTGTCAGTTCTAAAACAGCTATTCCTATTTTGACAGGAATAAAATTGGAAGTTACAGAAGAAGGATTACACTTAACCGGTAGTGATTCTGATATAACAATCAAAACTTTTATTAAAGCAGAAGAAAACGGAGAACAAGTCATTCGAGTAATTGAAGAAGGTTCAATTGTCGTTCAAGCACGTATGTTTAACGAAATTGTACGTAAATTACCTACAAATGATGTGGAAATTGAAGTAAATGAACAATATCAAACACATATTCGTTCAGGAAAATCTGATTTTCATTTAATTGGCCTTGATGCAACTGAATATCCCTTACTACCAGAAATTGAAGATGACCGAGAGTTTGTCATTCCTGCTGATTTGTTAAAATCAATTATTCGTGAAACAGTATTTGCGGTATCCACATCAGAAAGCCGTCCTGTATTAACAGGTGTTCATTGGGAAGTGAAGAATGGAGAACTTATTTGTGTAGCAACAGATAGTCACCGCTTGGCTCGTCGCAAAACAACCTTAGAGCAATTACCTGAAGGAGAATATAGTGTTGTCATCCCAGGGAAGAGCTTAAATGAATTAAGCAAAATTATTGGTGATTCTTCACAACCGGTTCATATCGTGATGACTCAACAACAAGTGTTATTTAAAACATCTGATGTATTGTTTTACTCTCGTTTACTTGAGGGGAATTATCCAGATACATCTCGTCTAATTCCAAACGAATACAAAACAACTGTAACAATGAATGGCAAAGCATTACTTCAAGCAATTGATCGTGCCTCTTTATTGGCAAGAGAAGAAAGAAATAATATTGTACGCTTTAGTTCTTTAGACGGAAATGTAGTTGAGATTTCATCAAGTTCTCCAGAAGTCGGAAAAGTTGAAGAAGAAATTCAAACAACTTCGATTGAAGGCGAAGAGTTAAAAATTTCGTTTAGCGCTAAATACATGATGGATGCATTAAAAGCTGTAGATGGACAAGATGTAATGGTTCAATTTACTGGTGCAATGCGACCATTCATTTTAAAATCAGTGCACGACGATGCGATCTTACAGTTAATTTTACCTGTACGCACATATTAATTATGATTTATTTAGAGGATAGCCATTAACTGGTTATCCTTTTTTTACTTCTTAGTGAAAATGAAGTAAAATGAAGGGATAGACTAAAAAGCGAAGGATGTAATTAATTTGAAAGAACTTGAAATTGCTACGGAATATGTAACTTTGGGACAAGTGTTGAAAATGACAGACGTAATTAGCTCAGGCGGCATGGCAAAATGGTTTTTAGCTGAGAATGAAGTATTGATAAATGGAATCGTAGATCAAAGACGCGGACGCAAACTTCGCCATGGAGATTTTGTAAACATTCCAGGAGTAGGCGAATTTCTCATAGTGGATCCATTGAGCGGACAATAATATGCATATTGATCGGCTTGAATTAATGAATTATCGAAACTATGAAACTTTAGCATTAACCTTCTCGAAAACTATTAATGTGCTGATTGGTGAGAATGCTCAAGGAAAAACAAACATAATGGAATCAATCTATGTGCTTTCCATGGCAAAATCTCATCGAACGTCCAATGATAAAGAATTAATACGTTGGAACGAAGACTATGGTAAAATAAATGGTGATGTTTATAAAAAATATGGTCGCTTGCCGCTTGAATTAACTTTGTCCAAAAAAGGCAAAAAAGCTAAAGTGAATCATTTAGAACAGAATCGATTAAGCGATTATATCGGGCAATTAAATGTGGTGATGTTTGCACCAGAAGATTTGCATCTAGTAAAAGGCAGTCCTCAAATACGAAGACGTTTTTTGGATATGGAAATTGGGCAAATATCGCCTGTTTATTTACACGATTTACTTACATTTCAAAAGTTATTAAAACAACGAAATCATTTATTAAAAATGCATCAAGGAAAATCATCCGTAAATGATGTCATGTTTGATGTGTATACAGATCAATATATTCAAGCAGCGGTCAGTATTATTCGTAAAAGATTTCAATTTATGGAACTTCTTCAAAAATGGGCAGAACCGATTCATTTTGGAATTTCCCGTGGTCTAGAAAAATTAGAAGTTCGCTATAATCCTGTCAGCGGTCTTGACCAAAATGCAACATTTGACCAAATGGCAGATTTTTTGCGTCAAAAACTGCAAGCTGGCAAAGCACAAGAGTTAGCTAGAGGTGTCACTTTAACTGGGCCGCACCGAGACGATTTGCAGTTTTTGGTAAATGGTTACGATGTGCAAACTTATGGGTCACAGGGGCAACAACGGACGACGGCACTATCCCTTAAGCTTGCAGAAATTGAATTGATCAAACAAGAAGTTGGTGAATCCCCAGTATTGTTGTTAGATGATGTCTTATCAGAACTGGATGATTATAGACAATCTCACTTATTAAATACCATCCAAGGCGAAGTTCAAACATTTGTTACTACTACAAGTGTGGATGGTATTGATCATGAAACGATTACACAAGCCGCAATATTTAATGTGAAGCAAGGACATGTGGATGAGGGAGCGTGAGAATTTTGTATGTAGTTATCGGCCAGTCAGTTGTCGTCAGATACAGCGAGATTCTTACGATATTAGATTTCCGCGAGATAAAGAATGAAACAGAGCAAGACGCGTGGCTGCAAAAATCAAGCACGCGTTTTTTGACAGAAAAATCACAGGTTAAGTCGCTCATTGTTACTCCTTTATTAACGTATGCATCACCTTTAAGTCCACAAAACATCCTCAAAAAAATAAGTCGAATTTCTAAGGGAATTTCCCTTTTTACTAATAGTGAGAAGACAGTATGAAAGAGCAGGTGAGCTTAATGGCGATGGAAGAAAAAGAACTGCAATCATCTTATGATGCTGATCAAATACAAGTATTAGAAGGTTTAGAAGCGGTACGTAAACGTCCAGGAATGTACATTGGTTCTACGAGTTCAAAAGGCCTACATCATCTTGTATGGGAAATCGTAGATAATGCGATAGATGAAGCCCTAGCAGGTCATTGTGATGAAATTGCAATTACCATTGAAAAAGACAATTGGATCAAAGTTGATGATAACGGACGTGGGATTCCTGTAAGTAACCATGAAAAGATGGGACGTCCAGCAGTTGAAGTCATTATGACGGTTTTACATGCCGGCGGTAAATTTGGCGGTGGAGGTTATAAAGTTTCAGGTGGTCTTCATGGAGTTGGTGCTTCCGTAGTTAACGCTCTATCTGAAGTAACAGAAGTTTATGTTCATCGAGATGAGAAAATTCATTACATCAAATTTGAACGAGGAGCTGTAACATCCGAGCTATCAATTGTCGGTGAAACTGATCGAACAGGTTCAACAGTTCGTTTTAAAGCTGACCCAGATATTTTTACTGAAACTACTGTTTATGAATATGATATTTTAGCGAACCGTTTACGTGAATTAGCTTACTTAAATCGCGGTTTACGAATTATCATTTCTGATGAACGCGAAGAAGAAGTTCGAACAAACACTTATTACTACGAAGGCGGTATTAAGTCGTATGTTGAACATTTAAATAAATCCAAAGAACCTATACATGAAGAACCAATTTACATCGAAGGCGAGAAAGACGGCATTTCGATTGAAATTGCTATGCAATACAACAGCGGCTATGCAGCTAATATTTTCTCGTTCGCCAACAACATTAATACGTATGAAGGTGGAACCCATGAATCTGGTTTTAAAACGGCGTTAACGCGTGTAATCAATGATTACGGACGTAAAAACAATATGTTAAAAGATGCAGATACAAATCTAACGGGTGACGATGTCCGAGAAGGATTAACAGCAATCGTGTCTGTTAAACACCCGGATCCACAATTTGAAGGGCAAACAAAAACGAAGTTAGGAAATTCGGAAGTTAGCACGATAACGAATTCTTTATTTTCTGAAGCGTTTGAGCGTTTCATGCTTGAAAACCCAACTGTTGCTCGTAAAGTAATTGAAAAAGGCTTAATGGCTGCTCGTGCACGTGTTGCAGCGAAAAAAGCCCGTGAATTTACTCGTCGTAAATCAGCTCTTGAAGTTTCAAGTTTGCCAGGTAAACTTGCGGATTGTTCATCTCGTATTCCTGCTGAGAGCGAAATCTATGTGGTAGAGGGTGACTCTGCCGGTGGTTCTGCTAAATCTGGCCGTGATCGTCATTTCCAAGCTATCTTGCCGTTAAAAGGTAAAATTCTAAACGTTGAAAAAGCTCGTTTAGATAAAATCTTGTCAAATACTGAAATTAGAGCCATCATAACGGCGCTAGGAACAGGGATTGGCGATGAATTTGCTCTAGAAAAAGCACGTTACCACAAAATTGTCATTATGACGGATGCCGATGTAGACGGTGCGCATATTCGAACTTTATTGTTAACATTCTTATTCCGTTTCATGCGCCCATTAATCGAAGCTGGCTATGTATATATCGCTCAACCTCCTTTATTCCAAATCAAGCAAGGGAAATCAGTTGAGTATTGCTATTCAGACAAACAACTACAAGAAATATTAGAACGTCTACCAAAACAACCAAAACCAGTTATTCAACGATACAAAGGTTTAGGGGAAATGGATGCGACGCAATTATGGGATACAACAATGGATCCTTCCGTGCGCACGTTACTTCAAGTCAATTTAGAAGATGCTATTGATGCAGATCAAACATTCGAACGTTTAATGGGTGATGAGGTTGAGCCTCGTCGTCAATTCATTGAAGAAAATGCAATTTACGTGAAAAATTTAGATATCTAAAGAGTCAAGGGAAGGGAGGTTGCCTGCATGACAGAGATACAAAATGATCGAGTTAAAGGAATTAATATTAGTTCAGAAATGAAAACGTCTTTCCTTGACTATGCAATGAGCGTTATTGTTCAACGAGCACTTCCAGACGTGCGTGATGGGTTAAAGCCTGTTCACCGTCGAATATTGTATGCGATGCAAGACTTAGGAAATACAGCGGAGAAACCGTATAAAAAATCAGCTCGTATTGTTGGAGACGTAATCGGTAAGTACCACCCACATGGTGATACCGCCGTTTATGACACAATGGTACGTATGGCCCAACATTGGAGTTATCGCTACATGTTAGTTGATGGCCACGGAAACTTCGGTTCAGTTGATGGAGATGCAGCTGCAGCAATGCGTTATACAGAGTCCCGTATGTCTAAAATTGCGATGGAGTTACTTCGCGATATCAATAAAAACACAATTGATTTTAAAGATAATTATGATGGCCAAGAAAGAGAGCCAGTTGTATTACCGAGTCGATATCCAAACTTACTTGTCAATGGTACGTCTGGGATTGCGGTGGGAATGGCAACAAATATTCCTCCTCATCATTTAGGAGAAACCATTGAAGCAGTGTTAGCTTTAGCTGACAATGAAGCAATTACAACTGAAGAGTTAATGGAAATTATACCAGGTCCCGATTTTCCAACGGGCGGCATTATTTTAGGGCGAAGCGGTATTCGTCGAGCTTATGAAACAGGGCGTGGCTCTGTCATCATTCGAGGAAAAGTAGAAATTGAACAAAAATCAAATGGTAAAGAAGTAATTTTAGTTCATGAACTTCCTTTCCAAGTGAATAAAGCTCGTTTGATTGAAAAAATTGCCGAACTAGTTCGTGACAAGAAAATTGAAGGCATCACTGATTTACGAGATGAATCGGACCGTAACGGAATGCGAATCGTTATCGAAGTTCGAAAAGATGCCAATGCGAATGTGTTATTAAATAATTTATACAAACAAACAGCTTTGCAATCTAGCTTTGGTGTGAACATGCTTGCACTTGTAGATGGTCAACCTAAAGTTCTTGGGTTAAAAGAGATTTTATATCACTATTTAGAACATCAAAAAGTCATTATTAAACGTCGTACTCAATTTGAATTAACAAAAGCGGAAGATCGAGCACATATTTTAGAAGGTCTTCGTATTGCGCTAGATCACATTGATGAAATTATTGCTTTAATTCGCCGGTCACAAACAGGTGATGAAGCAAAACTTGGCTTGATTGATCAATTCAATCTTTCTGAACGACAAGCACAAGCAATTTTGGATATGCGTCTTCAACGCTTAACGGGGTTAGAACGCGATAAGATCGAATCAGAATATCAAGAATTACAAAGATTAATTGCTGAATTAAAAGCGATTCTTGCAGATGAATTAAAAGTAATCCAAATTATTCGCGAAGAGTTAAATGAAATTAAAGAACGCTTTAGCGATAAACGTCGTACTGAAATTACAGCCGGTGGTGCTGAAATGATGGAAGACGAAGATTTAATTCCACGTGAAAATTCTGTACTGACATTAACTCATAACGGGTACATTAAACGTTTACCAGTTAATACGTATCGTAGTCAGAAACGTGGAGGACGCGGAGTGCAAGGTATGGGCACGAATGAAAATGATTTCGTTGAGCATCTTCTATATACTTCAACTCATGATACGATTCTTTTCTTTACGAACACCGGCAAAGTCTACCGTGCAAAAGGATACGAAATTCCTGAGTATGGCAGAACGGCGAAAGGGTTACCGATCGTCAACCTACTAGGTGTAGATAAAGAAGAGAAAGTAACAGCGATGATTCAAATGGCTTCATTTGAAGACGATGCTTACTTTATCTTTACCACACGCTTAGGTGTTACTAAACGTACGCCAGTGAGTGGTTTCGCCAATATCCGAGCAAATGGTCTAATTTCGATTTCCTTAAGAGAAGAAGATGAATTGATTTCTGTCAGATTAACGGATGGAAAGAAACACATCATCATTGGAACGCGTAACGGAATGCTCGTACGTTTCGAAGAAACAGATATTCGTTCAATGGGACGAACAGCTTCTGGAGTTAGAGGCATTCGTTTACGTCAAGATGATCATGTTGTGGGCATGGAAATTTTAGAACCAGGGCAAGAAGTATTGGTTGTAACTGAAAATGGGTATGGTAAACGTACACATGAAGAAGAATATCGCTTACAGTCTCGTGGTGGTGTTGGAATCAAGACAAGCCAAATTACCGAAAAAACGGGACCATTATCTGCTGTCAAAGCGGTTGATGGATCAGAAGATTTAATGCTGATTACGATTAATGGCATGTTAATCCGCATGGACGTAAATAGCATTTCTATCACAGGGCGTAGCACACAAGGAGTTCGCTTAATTCGTTTAGGTGACGATGAACTTGTGGCAACAGTCGCAAAAGTAGAAAAAGCTGAAGATGAAGAAGAATTTGATGAAGATGGTGAAGAAGGTACATTATCAGAAGTTGACGAAGTAAATTCAACTTTAGAAATGGTGGAAAATGTACCAACCGAAACTGAAACATCTGAAGAATAAGAGAAAGACTAAGGTGCTAATGTGCCTTAGTCTTTTTTTGTATGTGTAAGTAACCCATAAAATAAAATAAAATACTACTTAAAATAATGACTCCAACAACCGAGAATAACAAACTTCCTCCGAAATCATTCAATAACCATCCTCCAAGGACAGGACCTGTAAAATTCCCAATAGAGCGAAATTGGCTAGCCCCAAAGTAAGTCCCTCTTTGGTGTTCAGGGGCAATTTGATCAATAAATACACTTGTAGAAGGAAAAATGAAGATTTCCCCAATTGTAACAATTCCCATTGCAACCATCATGCCACTTGTTGTGGTCACTAAACCGAAACTTGCAAAACCAACAGCGAATAAAATACTTCCTAAAATCATGACGCGAAGAACAGGCCACTTTTCTGATAGAAAACTTAAAGGAATTTGTAAAATAATAACGAGGACGGCATTTAGTGCAATGAGCTTCGCAAAAAGTTCGACACCATTACTAAAAGATTTTTGTATGTATTGGGGCAAATTAGAATCAATTTGTGAATAGCCGATATTGATTAATATGCCCCCAAGGATTAATAGGAGCAATGTTTTATCTTTCCATGTAATCATTAAAGCATCCAGTATCAAGGATTGATGAACAGGAGTTGTATGATGGATTCCGTAACGATTAATCGTGATATATAATATCCCTCCATATAGAAGGTACATCAAACCTGTTAATATAAATGGCAATGAAGTTGAAAAATGAGCGATATAAACCCCTAATAGGGGACCTACCGAAGCCCCTATATTGATAGCTGTATAACGTAAAGAAAATACACGCTTCCGTTTATCTGTGGAAGTTAAATCTGCCATCATCGCTTGCGAAGCTGGTTCAAAGAAGGATCGACAAAGCCCATTAAGAGCATTAAGAGCCATAAACATTCCAATATGAGAAGCTTGTGAAAACCCAAAGTAAACAAGTCCCCAAACAAAGATGGTCCAAAGCATTACTTTTTTTCGACCGTATCGATCTGAATAGTAACCTCCTATGAAGCCCCCTATTGTTCCTGTTAATGGAGAAAGTCCAATCGTAATCCCAATCCAAACTGGATGAATGCCATGAGTGTTCGATAAATATAAGGCAAGAAAAGGCAAAGCCATAAAACTAGCTCCTCTTGCAAAAGCTGTTCCAATTAGTAACGTCCATACAATAGGATGAAATGAAAACTTATCCCGCATGCGAATCCCTTCCTTCTAAGTTTAATATTATGTAATCGTATATTGCCTAGTTAAATCAAAATTGAACAACAGATTGCTAGAACTTATGCTGATATAATCTTTTAAAAAGTTAAAGATTAATAGGTGCACCACAAATTCAATATATAGATAAAATCAAGTTATTTATTATTATTCCTACTATATATAGTTTAGGTTACTTTAAGGAATATGTGCAGATAAGTATTTCCAAAAAAACTAAGATTTTCTTTAGAATAATGTTGACACTAACACAGGAACTTGTTATTATAAGTGAGTCGCCAAAACAAGTGACGCACAAAAATAAACAAGCAAAACTTTTTGTTGACATGACAAACTAGATTTGCTATACTATAAAAGTTGCTGTCGCGAGAGTGACCAACGAAATGAACCTTGAAAACTGAACAGCAAAACGTCAACTAATAAAGCGGAACGCATTTCGGTGCGGGAAGCAAAACGTTTTTTAACGCCGACACCTGTCGGTATCG